>CALGZB010000064.1 GCA_937934655.1 uncultured Acidimicrobiales bacterium
ACGTTCGCCCACCGGCTCCAGTACGACATCGCGTCGAATTGGAAGAACGTGGTCGACAACTTTCTCGAGTGTTACCACTGCCATGTGGCCCACAAGGATTTCGTATCGCTCGTCGATATGGATACCTACAAGGTCACGACCCACGGCATCTATTCGAGCCATATGGCCGAGGCCGGCAAGGGCGACAACTCGGCGTACTCGGTTGCCGACGCCACCGTTACCGACCACGCGGTGTGGTGGCTCTGGCCCAACACCTGCCTGATGCGATACCCCGGTCGCGGGAACTTCATCATCATGCACGTCGTGCCGGTAGCTCCCGGAGTGACCCGCGAGACCTATGACTTCTTCCTCGAAACCACGCAGCCGAACGAAGCCGAACTCGAATCCATCGCCTATATCGACGACGTGCTCCAGGTAGAAGACATCGCCCTGGTAGAAAGCGTGCAGCGAGGCATGAACACCCCCGCCTTCACCCAGGGCCGGATCGTCCACGACCCAGCAGGGTCGGGCCTGTCCGAACACGCACTGCATCACTTTCATGGACTCGTCCTCGATGCCTACCGACGTTCCGCGACCAACATTTCCGGCAATTCCGGCAACAGGGACCTTCAACAATGAGCACTTCTGGCGCACTCGAGCACAAGATCGCACTCGTCACCGGCGGCCGAGGCGGAGTGGGACGCGCCGTGTGCGACCGGTTCGAACGCGAGGGCGCAATCGTCTACGCCGCCGATTTGAGCGAAGGCGGAAGCCTGACACCCAACGCCACTGCTCCGAGCGATGATGCACCCGGCGCCTTTCAACGTCTCGATGTCACCGACGAGGCCGAAGTAATCGCCGCCATGGACCGGGTGACCGCCGAACATGGCCGACTCGACGTGTTGGTGAACGCGGCGGGAATTGAGATCGAAGAGACCATCGAGACCACCACGCTCGACCAATGGAACCGCATCTTTGCTGTGAACGTCACCGGGACGTTCCTCACCAGCAAGTACGCACTCCCCCTCCTGAGGGCATCGTCGGGAGCGTCGGTCATCAACTTCGGTTCCTATGACGGCTTCATTGCCGACCCGCAGTTGGCCGCGTACTGCGCTACGAAGGGTGCTGTACACGCACTCACAAAAGCAATGGCATGCGACCACGGGCCCGAAGGAATCCGAGTCAACGCGGTATGCCCCGGCTACGTAGACACCCCAATGTTGCAGAGCTTCTTTCAAGAATCGGGCGATATCGACACACTCGAACAAGCGGTTCGCGACGTTCACCCGCTTGGCACCTACGGCACAGCAACCGATATCGCGAATCTGGTGAACTGGCTCGCCTCGGACGAAGCCCGGTACGCCACCGGCCAGCTCTGGGTCATCGACGGTGGCCTCTCGGCCCAAGTGCAGCAGATGAAACTATGAACCGGAACGCTGTTGGTTGGCTCTTCGTTGCGGTGCAAGCAGTACTTCTGTGCGCACTGATCTTCCTCCCCGGTAGCGACCACTGGGGCACACCCGGGTGGCTCAGCCTGCTCGGCATGGCCATCATCGTCGTCGGCTTCGCCATTATCGCCATGGCGTCGCTCAAACTCGGCAGCTCACTCACCCCGACCCCGGTTCCCAACGGACGAGGAGCGCTCACCACCAGCGGCCTCTACCGGTATGCCCGACACCCGATCTACAGCGGCGTGCTCGCCATCGTCATCGGGCTCACCCTCCGCTCGGGCAGCGTCCAGCACCTGGCGATCGGGCTCGCAAGCATCGGGTTCTTCAACGTCAAAGCCAAATGGGAAGAAGATCGGCTCGCCGAACACTTCCCCGGGTACATCGAATACGCGAGCCGCACACCCAGATTCGTTCCGCGTCCCTGGAGATAGAACTAGCGGTCGAGCCTCATGCGAGGTCCGGCCTCAGCCCAATCCTGATGATTGCGTACATACGCGTTGGCGACATCGTTGTCCGGAAGGTGATCCCAGGACGTCAGCGGCCCCTCAGACATCGCCTGGTAGAGAACTTGCCGGACATGCTGCGAGGCCAGAACTCGCTCTCGAATGGCGTCGCTGTCCCAGCGCTCTGACACCTCGGCGGCAAAGGCCGCGGCGAGCTCGGCGTGAGCAGAGTCAGCAGCGAGATTCGTGCGTTCGAGCGGGTCGCTGGCCACATCGAACAGAAGCGGCGGGTCGGTGTCGCAATGGATGTATTTGTAGTCGCCACGGCGAATCATGAACATCGGATGCGAGGTCATCTCGGCGGTGTATTCGCCCGTGGTCTCCGACACGTCGTCCGTGTCGCCCGATGCGAGATTCCACAGGCTTCGACCCTCGAGGTCGACACCCAGTTCCGGCCACGGGCCACCATCGGTTGCGATATCGAGGAGTGTTGGCAGGAGGTCGAGGTGCGAGCACACGTTGGGGATCTCTCGCTGCGAAACGCCGGGGCCAGCGATGACAAACGGCACTCTGGCCGAACGCTCGTGGAACGACATCTTGAACCAGGCGCCCCGGTCGCCCAGCATGTCGCCGTGGTCGCTCGTGACGATGATGATGGTGTTGTCGGCAAGGCCGGCCTCCTCGACGGTAGCCACCAGCTTGCCCAGCCAATCGTCGAAATAGCTGACGTTGGCGTAGTACCCGTGGCGGGCACCTCGCATCTGGGCGTCGGTATACCCGACGGTGTCCGCCTCGATAGCCGAACGGATTCGGGCTGTGTGCGGATCGATGGCGTCGTCGGCAATGGGATCGGGAAGGTCGATCTGATCGTGGTCGTATAGGTTCCACCATTCGGGGCGGGCCACATACGGATCGTGCGGATGGATGAAGCTCGCGGTAAGGAAGAACGGTCGATCGTCAGCGTCACGAGCGAGGTCGTGCAGCTTGCGACGAGTAGAAAACCCCACTTCTTCGTCGTAATCGATCTGGTACGTCGTGACCGCCTCACCAGCCTCATGAATTGCTTCCATATTGTGATACCACTTGCCGATTCGTTCGTCGGCCTGATCCCAGTTGGGCGTCCACGCGAAGTCGGCGGGGTAGATATCGGTAGTGAGTCGTTCTTCGAAACCGTGCAGCTGATCGGGCCCCACAAAGTGCATCTTGCCCGACAACGCCGTGCGGTAGCCGGCGATCCGCAGAAAGTGAGCGAGGGTCGGAACCGAAGCGGGAAACTCCGACGCGTTGTCCCACGCACCGATGGAGCTCACCGATCGACCGGCCAACATCGTGAACCTTGCCGGGGCACAAAGTGGCGAATGGCAGTAGGCCGAGTCGAACCGGGCGCCCTTCTCGGCGAGCGCATCAAGGTGCGGCGTTTTGACCAGCGGATGGCCATACGTACCGGTGAAGTGCGGCGCCAGTTGATCAGCCATCACATACAAAATGTTCGGTGCGGTCATCGGCACAAAGTACTCGCCATGCCTCATTGCCGTCGGGCCGATACCGAGCCTTGCCAGCAAGCGGGAATACAGCGACCGCCGCTACGGTTTTGATCACCATGGCAACACTTGGACTACGACATGCGGTGCTCTGGGTCAGCGACCCCGAAGCATCGGCAACCTTCTATCAAGAAGCACTTGGGCTCGAGCGGACCTCTGAGTCCGCAGGCGTTTTTCTGGCCTCACCAGCGTCGAACACCGATCACGACCTTGGCCTTTTCCCCGCGAACGAGCGGGTCGGCGGATCGCGAAATATCGGGATCTATCACACCGCCTGGGAGGTCGCGACCATCAACGATCTCATCGAGGCGAAGGCTCGGCTGCAAAAGATGGGTGCCTTTGTTGGCGAGAACAATCATGGTTCGACCCGCAGCATCTATTGCCAAGACCCCGACGGCATCGAGTTTGAAATCATGTGGGAGGTCCCCCTCGCACTCCTTGAACCCGACGAAGCATCGAACGTTCCGCTCGACCTTGAGGCCGACGCTGCACGGTTCGGCGGAGCAACCCCCGGACGCGGCGCTACGGTCAGCACATGACAACAATTCTTGCCTTTGCTGCGAGCAACAGCAGCACGTCGATCAATCGCCAACTCGTCACCCATGCCGCCGAGCTCGCCGCCGCGAGCATCGATGACAGCACCATCGAGTATCTCGATCTCAACGACTTCGAGATGCCGATATACAGCCAGGACCGGCAGGAGGCCGACGGCATTCCCGAGCCAGCGCAACGGTTCTACGATGCCATCGGATCCGCCGATGCGGTCATCATCTCGTTCGCCGAACACAACGGCAGCTACTCGGTTGCGTTTAAGAACGTGTACGACTGGGCATCGCGAATCGACATGGCGGTGTATCAGAGCAAACCCGTTCTGATGCTCGCCACCTCGCCGGGTGGTCGTGGTGGCCAGGGTGTGCTCGAGGCTGCCGCGGGTGCCGCCCCGTTCTTCGGCGCGAACCTTCAAGGAACCGTTTCGGTTCCCACCTTCTTCGCCAACTTCGATGCTGACGCTGGCGAGCTGAGCAATCCCGACCTCGCCGCCGAGCTCGCTACGGCCGTTGCTGCACTGACCACGGCCGTGTCGTTGAAGGCATGAACACCGACGTCACCCGCACCACGTTCGTTGGCTCACAGGGCGACGAGCTCTCGGCCCGTCTCGACATGCCGGCAACGGGCGAGCCTGTGGCCTACGCGCTGTTTGCCCACTGTTTCACCTGCGGCAAAGACATCAAGGCGGCATCGCGAATCAGCGCCGGCCTCACCGAGCGGGGATTTGCGGTGCTCCGGTTCGATTTCACCGGCTTAGGATCGAGCGAGGGCGAATTCGAGAACACCAACTTCTCGTCCAATGTCGGCGACCTTGTGGCAGCAGCCAACATGATGACCGAACGGTTCAGCTGCCCCGCTGTACTCATCGGCCACAGCCTCGGTGGGGCCGCCGTGCTCGCCGCGACCGCCCAGCTTCCCGACGTTCGGGCCACCGTCACGCTTGGCGCCCCCTCTGACCCGGGGCATGTCCTACACCTCTTCAACGACGCCGACCTCGAACGGGTGGAGACCGACGGCCGGGCCGAGGTCAAACTTGCTGGTCGCCCCTTCGCTGTCCAGAAGCAGTTCCTCACCGACGTCTGCGAACAGAACCTACCGTCGATCATCTCCGAGCTGGGACGTCCGGTCTTGGTGATGCACTCCCCCATCGACAACACCGTGGGCATCGACAACGCCGCCGATATCTACCAGGCAGCCCGTCACCCAAAGTCATTCGTATCGATCGACGGCGCCGACCACATGCTTTCGAACCCTGACGACGCACACTTCGCCAGCGAGATCATTGCCGCATGGGCGGCTCGGTACATCGATTAGTCACGAGAGCTAGGCGGGAAGAACGCTTGCCGATAGTCGGCGAACGCACCGTCGATTTCGGCGAGGTCAAGCCCGAAATCGGCGGCCTCATAGCGGTGCGCTCCGAGACGATCGTCGCGCTTCTCGGACGACTCGTTGGTGGGTTCGCCCGCGATGTCCAAACCAAGGCGGTCGGATATTCGGTGCAGCACGTCGCCAGGATCCGAAACGATGTCGGAGTGGTAGGCGTCGACGATTTGGGATGAGTCGAAAAGGCCGCTTTGGAGATGGCCGGCAAGCTCACCCAAGCTCCGCCGGTAGAGGTCGAGGTGGTAGCGCCCAATCGCTTCCGGGTCGACGTGTTCCGAGAACGCAGCCCGAAGGTTGGCTAACAGGCTCGAAACCGATGCCAGAACCTCAGCTGGTTCGCGATGGGTCACCACAAGTCCGGCATCGGGGTAAGTGGCTGCGAGTTCGGGGAGCGATTGCAGGTGCACCGGCGATTTGAGCACCCAACGGCGGCCGTCTGTAGACCGAGACTGGAGCACCTGAAGCACCAGCCGATGCATGTCATAGGCCGGCCTCATGTCGGCCGACTGAAGCCATTCGACGTAGCTCGGAACGTTGTACCGGCTGATGAACTCCTCGGTCCGAAACGAAAACGCCATCGCCGACAGGCACTCCTTGGGCATCGTGGCCGAATAGGTGTGAATAGTCCGGAGCCCCTGAGAAACCGATTGCGGGAATCCAAGCTCGTCCGATGCCGCTTGCCGAAGCGCATCGTCCTCGAAGGTCCCAGCTTCGAAGGTCCCAGCCTCGAAGGTCCCAGCGGTCGCAGGAAATAGAACCTCCCAGCCTTCGGTAACCCGATGTGCGGGGTCGCCGGCAAGGAGCCGGTGGAGCACCGTAGTTCCTGACCTGGGAGGGCCAACGACGAAGATCGGTTGCTCGATGACTTGGTTGGCTACATCGGGCTGGCGGGCCAACTCGTCGAGCAAAATTCGTTGATCGAGGAGCCGGTCGAGGTATCTCTGGGTTGCCCATCGCCCCAGCGGCGTGAGGTTGGCTTCGATCTCCAAGGCATCGCAGAAGACACCGAGCGGCTCAAGCAACTCGTCGCTGATCGACGTTTTCGCAGCGGCGCTTCGGGCAAGCGCGGCCTCGATAAGGCGACCGGCCTCAAACCGCCCCGGCCTGGGGGCATAGTCGGGCTGCTCTCCCCGGTTGGCCTCGGCCACCCACGTGGATTGCGGCTCGGGCTCCCAACTCACGTGCGAAAGCGCCAGCGAAGATGCGCTTGTCGGGAGGCGAGTTCGACCGCTCGCTCGTCCCTAGAAACCAACGGCTCGCCGGCGAGCAGATCAGGCACGTCCGCGAGTCGAGCCACACGGGTCGACATCGCTGGCTCGGTGTCGGTGCTCGGCCAAAACCATCGGAAGGTGCAGAGGCCGTTCTGTCGGCCCTTCGTGTCGAGCCAATTCGCGATGCCCGGGTCCGAGGCGGCGAGCACGAACCGAGCGCGCCCGTCAGCAGAGAGTGCCGACTGCGTGTGGTTCCGGCTAGTTACGGCTCCGAATGGGTCGACGAGTTCAAAGGTGTGCATGGCATAGAGCTGCACGGCCCAGTAGCGAGCCTTTGGTTCATCGGCTTCGATGATCAACGCTTCATCCTCGGCCAGATCCCAGAAACAGAACTTATAGCGGGCAATCGAAAGCCCTTTTGCGACCTTGAGTGTCGGCGCAACGAACGAATTGTCGGTCCGGTCGGCCCGGTTCTCTCTGAGGTAGTCGTTCCAATACTCGATGGATTCCTCCATCTCGCTAAGCGATTCATCCAGCCGATGCTCGAGAGCAGCGCTATCGAACACGGGCGAGGGCTGGGGGTCGAGGCACTCGACGGTGAACGTGGCAGGTTCGTCGGCCTTCCAGTCGAAGTAGTACTCGCGCACCGACAACATCACGGCGCCGTCCGGCAATGTGATCGCGTCAGGATGATCGCCGCCGAAGTGCAGTTCGAACTCATCACCCGGGCCGATGTTGTGGTCGCTTGCGGTTATCTGGGCAAGAGTCCCCCACGTCGGGCGATGCATGAAGCCAGCACGGACCGCCAACAAGAACTCGTCGCAGCTGTGCATGCGCCCCCGAATCACGTACCGACGGTTCGGATCGATTCGGCAGTGCCGGTACACGTTGTCGGCATTTGGTCCGCCCCACTGGCTGGTGAGGTCGTTGTGGCGATGAAAGAACGGTCGAGTCGGGTCGGCGTGAAGTGTCTCCCAACTCAACCAAAGGGCTGCTTGGTCGACCAGATGTTCGAAGCCCTCCAGCACGGCCGAGTCGCTCGTTCCAAAGGGTTCCGCCGAAATTCGATCGCCGAGCTGTCGGAGTCGATCGCAGACCCGGTTCCATGCATCGTGTGACTCCATAGGCCACGGTACTTCGGCGGACGACAGCCGCCCAGCAACCCGCCAGTACCATCGCCGGATGTCGAATGCCCGTTGGGGAAAGCTGGCGGTCATGACCGCCGTTGTGTTCTGGTCGCTCGGCAACCTTATTGTCCGGGGCACCGAACTCACCGGTCCACAGATTGCGTTCTGGCGGTACCTTGCTGCGGCCATCCTCTACAGCATCGGGCATATGGCCTTCGTCGGCCCGCTCCGGTGGAGCGACTTCAAAACCGCTGCTCCGACGGGCGTGGTGCTCGCCATCGAGATCGCTGCGTTCTTTGTCAGTATCAAGTCGACGACGGTCGCCAACGTCACCGTCATTGGGGCAATGACTCCTCTCCTGCTGTTTGGGTTTGCCGCTCGACGGTTTGGCGAGCACATCTCGTTGCAGGTCATCGGGGCGACGGTGCTCGCTTTGGGTGGTGTGGCAGCGGTGGTCTTTGGTTCGGCCGAAGGAACCTCTTGGAGTCTCAGCGGCGACCTGCTGGCCGTTGTCGCGCTTCTCTTCTTTGCCGCGTACTTCGCGCTCGGCAAGATTGCCCGGGAATCCCTCGCCGGAATCACCTTGCAAACCCACTCGCTCATCGCAGGAACGCCGGTGCTTGCAGTGGTGTTGCTGGCCGATTCGGGTGGGATGCCGGTGCCGGCTTCCAACCAATGGATCTATGTTTTCGGGCTGGTACTTCTTCCCGGTACCGGTCACCTGCTTATCAGCTGGGCTCATGCGCACGTGAGCCTGACACTGCTGTCGCTGTTCACTTTGGGCGTCCCCGTGATCTCGGTCGTTGGCGCTGCGATCCTTTACGACGAGTCGGTTGTGGCGCTGCAAATGGCCGGGATCATCGTGGTGCTCGCTGTGCTGGCCTTTGCGATCAAGGAATCGGCTCGACTCGAATCGCTCTACTCACCACAGGACTGACGGGTTCGACCCAACAATAATCAGTTGCCTACTACGTGAGTAGTCACGTACTATGACTGTATGGACCAGAAAATCATCCTTTCCCTCGCCCGGTCGTGGACGCGCCTTGAGCAGCGACTCGACGGCGCTCTTTCGACCATCAAAGGCATCAGCTTCAGCGAATACCAGATGCTTCGCGTCCTGGCCGATGCCCCCAACAACTCTGCGAGCCGGGTGGCCCTCGCCGAAGCAGTAGGGAGAACACCCTCGGGAATCACTCGTGCGCTTCGGCCGCTTGAGAAGCTCGGCTTCGTCGAAACACAAAAGAGCGAACGCGATGCTCGACTCGCTCTCGCGGTACTCACCTCACAAGGTCAGGAACTCGTGACGGACGCGTCGGGCGTGCTGGATGACCTGGCCACGCAGCTCGTCGAAGACGCACCAAGCCATGCGGCTCAAGACAGCGCCCACGTCGACGCTGCATCGCTTCTGCTCTCGATCAAGTGAGTAGCACCTACCCCACTCCCGAGACCGCTGCCAAGTACCCGTTCACTCCGCACCCGTTCGAACCACTCGACGAATCCGTCATGACCGAGCGGGCCGAGGAGTTCTACCAATCGATGGCTACCCGACGAAGCGCACGCGTCTTCAGCGACAAACCGGTGCCACGCGAACTCATCGACCTTGCCATCGCTACGGCTGGCACCGCCCCCTCGGGAGCACACCAGCAACCTTGGACCTTTGTGGTTATCGGCGATCCCAAAACAAAGCGCAAGATCCGAGAAGCAGCCGAGGAAGAAGAGCAAAAGAACTACGAGGGCGGTCGCATGCCCGACGAATGGCGGGAGGTTCTCGAACCACTCGGCACCCATAGCAACAAGGACTACCTCGAGATCGTCCCGTGGATTGTTGTTGCCTTCGAGCAGCGATATGCAGTGCGCGACGACGGCACCAAGGCCCACCATTACTACGTCAAGGAAAGCCTTGGGATCGCCTGCGGCATGTTCATCGCCTCGCTACACACCATGGGGCTCACCACGCTGACCCACACGCCGTCACCCATGAAGTTCCTGTCACACCTGTTGGAACGCCCAAGCAGCGAGCGGCCCTTCGTGCTGTTCCCGATCGGCTACCCAGAACCGGGATCACTCGTCCCCGACCTGGCCAGAAAGCCGCTCGACGAAATCCGCGTGAGCTACCCGTGACACTGACCGCTGCGCCGCAAGCTTCTTAACAACCGTCTCCGCGGCAGTTATCGCGGCCTGGACCGCCGTCGGCGGCCGTGTCGTCAGCATCGGTGAACAACAGATCGTCGCCTCCTTGACCGTAGAGACGGTCACCTCCGGCGTCGCCCCAGATAATGTCATCGCCCGGGCCACCGTAGATCCGGTCGTTGCCGTTGTCTCCGTTGAGGAAGTCGTTGCCGTGACCGCCGAAAATGATGTCATCGCCATCGTCGCCGCCGCAAACCACGTCATTGCCACCAAGGGCGTAGATAATGTCGTCTCCGCCACCCGACTCAATCACATCGCCACCCTCGGTGCCGCGGATCGTCGTGCTCTTGTCTCCAGAGCTCTTCGTAATCACCCAGCCGTAGCATCGGGCCGGATCGCGTGCGGTTTTCGACTTCGTCCACTCGATCTGACCAGGGCCGGCGTAGTCCAAGTTCTCGAACGAGCTCTCGGTTTCGTAGAGCGTAAACGGCCGCCTCGTTCCGGATGCGATATCGATGATGTGGAACCCTTCGAAGGTTCTGTCGTGGAAGATGATCGAACTTCCGTCGGCCGAAACATCCATTGCCGAAAGAAAGAAGCTGTTGTTGATCTGGTCGTAGATCGTCACAGAATCCATACTTGGCACGTCGACATACTCGAAACCGGCCGACACCTGCTGGGTCACGATGTCGTTGTTCGGGGTCCACGCAGCTTCGTCGATAGACCCACGGGGCAACTCGGTAACCGCTCCGGTCTTTATGTTGTAGATCAGCGGCGGAAATCCTCGATCTTTTCGGAACTGCTCCGTTGGAACGACCAGAAGGTATTTGCCATTCGGTGACATCGAAAAGGTCTTCATGACCTGGATTGCAGTGTCGCTCTTGATGACATCGGTGGTCAGCTTCATCGTCTTCACGTTGAGACGGTGCACCCGAAGACCTCCGGTTCCGCCATAGCTTCCGAACCAGATCTGTTTGCTGTTCTTGCTCCACGTCGGTGTGGTGATGGTGATCCCCTCAGGCATCTGGAGAAGCTTCTTGTCGTTCTTGCCGTTCATACCGATCGACCAGAGAGCGTCTCCAGTGACATAGGCAATCTTCTTGCCGTTTCGCGAAACATCAAAGCTCAGCACCGAGCCACCGGTGGCGAGTAAGCGCACATTCGAGCTATCGGGTTCAGAAATGGTTAGAAACCGGTGCCCGAGAGCTCGGTCGCTGTCGCTCCAGTCATAGGCCATCACAATCATGTCCGTCGCACGCTGCTTTGCCTGCTGCTGCGCCCCAGCCGGTGACGAGGCCGTAGCAAGACCCGCCGCAGCGAGCGCCAGAACTAGGACGAGGAGACTCGTTACCCCGCCGGGGTGAAATTTTCTTGCTGTCCGCATCCGGCCAAGTGAACCATATTCACCACCCCCCAACCAAGAGTGAACAACGAGGTCAGGGGCTACCCCATGTTGCGACTACGGCAGCTGGCTTGCGAAAAATCAGCCCGGCTGGAGCCGTACTCGCTTCGGAATCCAGTTTGATATCTGGCAGCTGATCGAGCACTGCCTCCACTGCCATTGCGGTTTCGAGCCTCGCGAGGTGCAGTCCGATACAGCCGTGCGGTCCTTGAACGAAGGTGACGTGCTGGAGCAGGTTTTGACGCTCGATGTCGAACTGATCGGGGCTGGCGAAGATCGCCGGATCCCGGTTTGCGCCAAGCAACGAAATCGTTACGAGGTCGCGCTCGGGAATCGTGACGCCACCGATTTCGACATCGGCTGTCGTGTAGCGGTCGATCACCGCCGCTGCCGGTTCGAGCCGGAGCGACTCTTCAATGGCAGCAGCGACTAACGATCGGTCGGATCGCACCGCCGCCAACACCTCAGGATGGCTAAGGAGGTGCCACAGAACGTTGGCGGTCATACCCTCCGACGTTTCGATGGCCCCAAACATCACCACCGCAGTCGCCGGGGTCACCTCGTCGCTGTGGAGGATCTGTTCATCCTGCAAGTTCGTGAGAAACGTGCTCGAACCGTCTGCAAGGGTCGCCGAGACTCGTTGATACAACTCATCCAGCGCCCGCCGACTGGCAGTCGGGATCTCGTTGCCAACCGTGAGTTCAACAATGGCGTCAGCCAAATGCCGATACCAGTCGAGCACCTCGGATGGCTCCACATCGCTGAGCCCAAGGAAGGTGGTGATCGACTCAACCGCGAGAGGCGCTGCTATCGACGTCCGCAGCTCCGCTATCCCGTCGCCGGCAATCGCCGACACCAACTCGCGAGCACGATCGGCGATGATCGACTCATACTCATCGCGCACCAACGCCGGCCGAAAGTGACCGGCGAACGCCCGACGGTGGCGAGCATGTTCCTCACCGTCGAGCGAGAGCATCGACTCGCCGATAACCGCAGCGGTCGAGAACCGAGGATCATCAACGGTAAACGACTCGGCGTCTCGCATGGCTTGAACCGCCAGGTCACGTCGAGTGATGAACCAGGCACCCAGTGCCGGGACCCACGAGACCGGTTCGGCTTCACGTAACCGGGCGAGCGTCGAATACGGCTGCCGTTCAAGATCCTCGACGGTGACTGAGGCACCTACCGGAAAGTGTTCGGACCGTTGGGACATCGCCAGAAGCTACCCCAGCGACCCCGCTATCAACCCTCAAGATTCGGCGAGTTCCCGGCGATACCCCAGTACGAGCAAAAATTCGACGGCACGGTGTTCGCCAGTCGTTGCCAAGAAGAAATAACCCGCCAGACCTTACGGGTCGTATCGTGGATGCGAGTCCGCACCCCAAGACTGAAAAGATCGAGACAACACGCATGAAAATCGGCAAGCTTGAAATCGCTGACGTCCTCCACACCTTCGTCAACGACGAGGTCCTTCCTGGTACCGACGTTTCCTCCGATGAATTCTGGGCTTCGCTCGAAAACATCGTCGCTGAACTCGGACCGCGCAACGCTGCGCTCCTCGCCCGACGGGACGAACTTCAAGAACAGATCGACCAATGGCACCGCGACCATGCCGACCACCACGACGGCGCCGAGTACGCCGATTTCCTCCGGAGCATCGGGTACCTCGACTACCAGACCGAACCCACCGAGATTGCCACCACCAACGTCGACATCGAGATCACGACGGTCGCAGGCCCGCAGCTTGTTGTGCCACTCGACAATGCCCGTTACGCACTGAACGCGGCCAACGCCCGTTGGGGAAGTTTGTACGACGCCCTCTATGGCACCGACGCCATCGATCAAAGCGAAGGCGCATCCCCTTCCAAGCGATACAACCCCATCCGCGGCCGCCGGGTCGTCGCGTGGGGCCGAGATTTTCTCGACCGCCACTTCTCCCTCGACCAGGCCAGCCATCACTGGTCGGTGAAGTACACGGTGAGCAACGGCGCCCTCCATGTTGAGAGCGGAGACGGTGTCATCAGCACGCTGCTTCGCCCCGAGCGGTTCGTCGGCTACACCGGCAGCCCAGAAGCACCCGACACCATCATGTTGCAAAAGAACGGCATGCGTTGCGAACTGGTTGTCAGCGACGACCATGTCATCGGCAAGACCGACCCAGCGGGGATCGCCGATATCCGTCTCGAGTCGGCTATCAGCACCATCATGGACTGCGAAGACTCCGTGTCGGCCGTCGATGCTGACGACAAGGTGACCGTCTACGGCAACTGGCTCGGCCTCATGAAGGGCGACCTCGTCGAGACCTTCGAGAAGGGCGACGAAACCGTCCGTCGCGAACTCGCAGCCGACATGGCGTACAAGAACCCAGCTGGCGAAGACATCGTCGTGCGCGGCCGCACCCTCATGCTTGTGCGAAACGTTGGACCGCACCTTTCGACCGATGCGGTGCTCTACGACGGCGAACCGATCTTCGAAACCATGCTCGATGCCATGGTCACCACTGCGGCCGCCAAGCACGATCTGCTCGGCAAGGGCGTTCACACCAATAGCGCCGAGGGCTCGGTGTACATCGTGAAACCCAAGATGCACGGCCCCGAAGAGGTCCAGCTCAACATCGAACTGTTCGGCATGGTCGAAGATGCACTCGGACTTGAGCGCAACACCATGAAGATCGGCATCATGGACGAAGAACGACGCACGTCGCTTGGCCTCAAAGCCGCGATCACCGCTGCTCGCGAACGTCTGGTGTTCATCAACACCGGCTTCCTCGACCGCACCGGCGACGAGATCCACACCAGCATGGAAGCTGGCCCGATGCTCCCCAAGGGCGAGATGAAGGGCGCCGCTTGGCTTGGCGCATACGAGGATTCCAACGTCGACACCGGCCTCGAATGTGGCCTCAAGGGTCGCGCTCAGATCGGCAAAGGCATGTGGGCGATTCCCGACCAGATGTCCAACATGCTCGCCACCAAGATCGGCCACCCACTCGCCGGGGCAACGTGTGCGTGGGTCCCATCGCCCACCGCCGCAACGCTGCACGCCACCCACTACTTCATGTTGTCGGTCGATGAACGCCAAGACGACCTGGTTAATCGCCCGCGCCGGCGTGTCGCCGACATGATCACCATTCCAACGCTTCCTGCCGACCGCACCCTGACGCCTGAGTTCATCCAACGTGAACTCGAGAACAACACGCAGGGCATCCTCGGCTACGTCGTCCGATGGGTCGGCCAGGGTGTTGGCTGTTCGACCGTCCCCAACGTTGACGACGTTGGGCTCATGGAAGACCTCGCAACGCTGCGGATCTCTAGTCAGCATGTTGCCAACTGGCTTCATCACGGAGTCGTCAGCGCCGAACAAGTGCGCTCGACGATGGAACGCATGGCAACCGTGGTCGACCAGCAAAACTCACAGGACGGGGCCTACCAGCCAATGTCCGCCGACTTCGATAGCAGCGAATCGTTCAAGGCCGCCCTCGCATTGGTAATGGAAGGTCGGGTGCAGCCCAACGGCTACACCGAAGCAATCCTTCGCCGCCATCGTCGTGCCGTAAAGGCCGCAGCGGCCAGCTAGGTCGCCGGAAGCGGCACACTAGGTCAGCGGGGAGTGACATCCACGCGGTGGAGGTCGTCACCGATCTCTACGGTGCCGTCGAAGTGTTCTGCGCACAGTGCACGCCAGTCGTCGCCGGGATCACCGGCGGGGATTGGTGGCACGTAGTGAGTGAGGATCAGCGTCGGCAGTTCGGCGCGGGCCGCAGTCTGCGCGGCCTCGGCGGGCGACGAGTGGTAGTCGAGCGTGTCTTGCATCCGCTGGAGCGGAATGTTCGAGATGATGTCCTTACGAATCACCGTGTGCACAAGAGCATCGGCGCCGGCGCACAACGCGTCGAGCCCTTCGCAGGGAATGGTGTCGCCAGCAGCAACCACGGCGCACGAACCCGATTCATCGGTGTAGTCGAAACGGAAACCAACGCTTGGTTCGACCGGCTTGTGATCGGTTGGGGCACAGGTGATGACCACATTGCCCGGTAGTTCGACAGCACCTTCGCTTACTTCGATCACGTGCACCTCGGGCGGGGCGTCGAGGTCCTCGTGGTGGGCGATGCGGTAATCGATATCAGGAGCGAGCGACGCCATGATGTGGTCGACGACCTTCTTCGTGCCGACCGGGCCAACAATGGTGAGCGGCGTTGGCTCGAACGTCATGATCCAACGGGTGGTGATGACATCGTTGAGATCGGTGATGTGATCGCTGTGGAGATGGGTGATGAGCACCGCGCTCAGGTTGGGCGCCCCCAGCATCACCGCACCTAGGCGCATCAGAACACCACGGCCGGCATCGACCAGGTAGTGCTCGGCGTCTTCGCCGATGCCTGCGGAGATGAGCGTCGCCGGACCAGCACGATCGGGGCTAGGCATTGGGCTGCCAGTGCCGAGCAGGGTTACTGAAAGCATTGTGTCTCCTAAGACATCAGAAATGAACTGCCGAACATACTCGCAATTGTTTACCGGTCGGAATTAGAGACCAGGTATCCAGCTGGTGCCAGCCAACGGGACCTTGGCCATGGCTGCCGCCTCGACCGTGAGTGCCGCAAGGTCCTCGGGTTCGAGGTTGGTCACATGCGACTTGCCGCACGCCCGGGCGATGGTCTGGGCTTCGATCGACAGCACCCGGAGGTAATTGGCCAACCGTCGCCCGCCGATCTCCGGGTCGAGCCGAGCGGAGAGAGAAGGGTCTTGCGTGGTGATACCCGCTGGGTCGTTTCCGGCCTGGAAGTCCTCCCAGTAGCCGGCCGATGTGCCGAGTTTGTTGTACTCGGCTTCGAGCGCCGGGTCGTTGTCGCCGATGGCGATGAGGGCAGCGGTACCGATCGAGACAGCGTCAGCGCCGAGTGCGATTGCCTTGGCCACGTCGGCGCCAGATCGGATTCCGCCAGCGGCGATGAGCTTAACCTCGCGGTGCACCTCGAGATCCTGCAGTGCTCGAACCGCCTCGGGGATGGCAGCAATGGTAGGGATACCCACGTGCTCGATGAACACATCCTGGGTGGCGGCCGTACCGCCCTGCATGCCGTCGACAACCACCGCATCGGCACCAGCCTTCACCGATAGTGCGGTGTCGTAATACGGACGGGCGGCGCCAACCTTGATGTAGATCGGCACCCGATGATTGGTGATTTCGCGCAGTTCGAGGATCTTGATGGCCAGATCATCAGGGCCGGTCCAGTCGGGGTGGCGACATGCCGAGCGTTGGTCGATGCCCTCGGGGAGCGTGCGCATTCCGGCAACCCGCTCATTGATTTTCTGCCCCATGAGCATTCCACCGCCGCCAGGCTTTGCGCCTTGGCCAACCACGACTTCGATGGCATCGGCCTTGCGAAGATCGTCGGGGTTCATGCCGTAGCGGCTTGGCAGGTATTGGTACACGAGCTTGCTCGAGTGGGTTCGCTCTTCGGGGGTCATGCCGCCGTCGCCGGTCGTGGTGGAGGTGCCGACGGCGTTGGCGCCGCGACCCAGCGCCTCTTTGGCATTGGCCGAAAGCGACCCGAAACTCATGCCCGCGATGGTGATGGGGATGTCGAGATGCACGGGGTGCTCGGCGGTGTTTGCCCCGATGACGATGTCGGTGCCGCACGCCTCGCGATAGCCCTCGAGCGGATAGCGCGACATCGACGCGCCGAGAACCACGAGGTCATCGAGGGTCGGTAGCTCGCGCTTCGCACCCCACCCACGGATCCGGTAGATCCCGGTGTTCGCCGCTCGCCGAATTTCGGCGATGACGTTGCGGTCATAGGTGTAGGACTCCCGAAGGTTCCACGGTTGCTGGCTGAAATCTTCACTCACGGTTCAGGCCTTCCCTGCGGAGTTTGCAGCAAGTTCTGCATTGATGTCGTCGACCTGGAAGTTGTAGAGCTCACGGGCGGAGCCGTACCGGGTAAAGCTGGCCGGGTCGGCTGCGAGCCCTGATGCATCGAGCAACCGGGCGATGGTTTCGAGGTGTTCGGGTCGCATTACTTTTTCGATGCAGTCGGCACCGAGCGATTCGACGGTCCCGCGGACGAACAGGTTCGCCTCGTACAACGAGTCGCCAAGGTCGGCGCCAGCGTTTCCTAGCACGACGAGGTTTCCGGCCTGCCCCATGAATGCACTCATGTGGCCGACGTTTCCGCCAACAACGATGTCGACACCCTTCATCGAAATGCCACAGCGTGAGCCCGAGTTTCCTTCGATGACCACAAGTCCGCCGTTGCCGGTTGCTCCGGCCGACATTGTGGCGCTGCCGGTGATGTGCACGGTGCCCGACATGATGTTCTCGGCCAGGCCGGTGCTGGCGTTGCCGTCCACCCGGACCGTGCCCTTCTGGTGCATGCCGGCACAGTAATAACCGACCGAACCATCGATGTTGACCTGAATGTCACTGTCGATTCCGGCGGCAAGTGCGTGGGCGCCACGCGGATTGATGATGCGGAACGAACCTTCGGTTCCGGCGTGGAGGGTCTTGTTGACGTCTCGGAGTACAACCTCGGAGAGATCGAGAAGTGTCTCGCTCATGCCACCAGACTCCAGCTGTAGATTTGCCCAGGTTCGGGTTCGAACACCGAAGCGTGTTGCACGTCGGGGAGCGTGGCGATGGCGCCGTATTCGGACGACATTGCGACCCAGTCGTCGGTCTCAGCGACCACGGCCGGTTTGCAGGCGATGGGGTCACGCAGAATCGCGAAGCCGTTCTCGACGCCAATCGCAAAGGTGTAGAAACCGTCGAGGTCACGAAGAGCTCCGTGGAGTGCCTCGTCGATGGTGTCGCCTTCACGCATCCGCCACGACAGGTAGCCGGCGGCCACCTCACTGTCGTTTGCGGTCTGAAACGACTCGCCTCGCTGCTCGAGCTTCTTGCGGAGCTGGTTGTGGTTCGACAGCGATCCGTTGTGGACCAGACAGGTGTCGGAGCC
>CALGZB010000065.1 GCA_937934655.1 uncultured Acidimicrobiales bacterium
AATGGCTGAGAAGAAAGAATCGATCGCCGAAGCAAAGGCCCGGCGGGCTGCGGAAGCTGCGGCAGACGTTGACGGATCGACGAGCTCCTCGAGCACTGCCGGGTCACTTGACGACGGCGCGGTCACCGACGTACTTCCGGCCGACCTCGACCTCAGCCAGCTCGAAAGCGACTACGTCTTCCCGAACAACAGTCGGCGACGAATCCCCGGGTACCTGTACCTCGGGCTCGCTCTGATCTGCTTCCTCTTCTGGTTCCTGACCCGCGGCGACGACCCGGTCATGGTGAACACCGGTGTCCTCTGGGCGGCAATTGGCATGTTGGCCATGGGTCTCTACTCGCTCCAAGGCGGCTGGGACCTAGCCGTCGACGAACGCGATGCGCTCCAAGAAGCGGGCAAAGACACCGGCTTCACGGTTGGTCACGCCTCGGCCCAGCTTGGCTGGCGCGGACTCCGCAGCCGCCCGACCTGGCGCATCCTCATGTACTCGGCAGAATCCCCACCAAAGCAGCGTGGCCTCGTGCTGGTCGACGGCGTCGATGGCCACATCGTCGACCGTCTCGTAGAAGACAACCCCGAAGACTGGTCCATCTACGACTAATTTGGGTCGCTTCGTCGCTGGCTCCTTCGCTCACTCGCTTCGCTATCGGTCTTTGCGCTCGTGTCGGCCTTGCTGGCGCGGCGACGCGACCCATGTCGCTGGCTCTTAGCGCTCGGTGCTTTATCTAGAACGTTTTTGCTAGGGCTTCTGCGTTGCTTAGTTCGGTGATTGCTGCTCTTGCTGCCGCCTGGCCGACCTCTTCGATGGTTGCTGCGTCGCCGCTGGCTGCCGACACGGTTCGGCCCCAGTCTTTGCCGGAGAGCTCCTTGAGGGCGGCGGCAAGCTGATCGGTGGCGGTTTCGAGACCTGCGAGCTCGGACGTTCTTGTGCCGCCGGATGCAGCCGCAATGTTGGCCGAGGGGTCGACGGCCTGGTGAGCCGACTTCACCGCCGCTGTCGCGCTGGCAACAAGGTCGAGCATCGAACGACCGTCGTCGCCAACCAGGGCCGCAACTTCGTCAGGGTCGGCGGTCGGCGCCGGCACAAACGCCTCACCGAAGCGGCGGGGGAGTGAGCCAATGGTCGAAATGATGGCAGGTGGCTTGAGCTGGGCAAAGCGATCCGAAGTCATGCCGCATGCTAACGCCCCGCAAGCCGGTGCTACCGTTAAATCAACGAGCAACAATGGCTTCCGCACCAACATAAGCACCCGTGCTCATGTGACTGCGGCGGGAAGCCTAGGAGCAAAAATGTTCGACGGAAATTGGCGTACAGCAGTAGACCGGGCCCTGATCCCCATCGGTGTCAGCCTTCGACGCACCGGTATCACCGCCGACATGGTGACCATCACGGGCATCCTCATGGCCGGAGCAGCGGCATACTTTATTGGCCAAGGTTGGTTCCGGCTCGGCGTGCTCTTCCTTGCGCTCACCGGTGTTCCCGACGCACTCGATGGTGCCGTGGCCAAGGCTTCAGGCACGTCGAGCGACCGCGGAGCGTTCTTCGACTCGGTGTCCGATCGGCTCACCGACGCAATGCTCTTTGGCGGCGTTGCGTGGTACCTGGCATCCAATGAACCTGGCCGCATCATGATGCTGCCGGTAGCCATCATGGGCGTTGCGATGATGGTGTCCTACCAACGGGCAAAGGCCGAATCACTCGGCTTTGATGCCAAAGGCGGCATCATGGAGCGGGCCGAACGGTTCATCGTTCTCGGCATTGGCTTGTTGTTCAACGAGTTTTTGATTCCGATTCTCTGGGTCATGCTTGCCCTCACCGCCGTCACCGCGATTCAACGATTCGCGAAGGTATGGAAACAAGCCAGCAAGACTCGGCCGATTCCCACCACAGAAACGCAAATCGCTCGCCGTCGCCGCCTCCGGGCCGACCGTCAAAACCGCAGCGACCGCGCCGGTCGATCCAACTAAACGACACCAAGGAGATGGCCTGCATCGATTCGGGCTGTTTCTTGGTGACACCTTGTTGAACATGTCTCATGGTTAATCCCGCCGCACTCAGCTACAAGCTTGGTTCTCGGATCGCGCGCTCCCTGCCCAAAGTCGCAACCGGTTACGCGGCGAAGGGGATGGGTCTCACCGCGGCCCGCATCAGTCGAGAGAAGCGCACCATCGTGGCGCGTAACCTGATCCGAGTGCGCGGTGCCGACCAAATGTCGCCACTCGAACTCGAACGTGCCATCGACGCAACTTTTGCGAGCTACGCAACCTACTGGATGCAGAGTTTCCGGCTACCAGGGATGTCGACCGAAGAGATCGATAACGGCTTTCGCTACGACGGCTTCGAACACGTTCAGGCCGCGATTGAAGACCCCGACAAGCCAGGCCCGATCTTGGCCATGCCCCACCTCGGTGGTTGGGAGTGGGCCGGATTCTGGTTGGCGTTGGTGCCCAAGTACCAGGTGACGGCGGTGGCCGAACGTATCGACAACGATGAGCTCTTCGAATTTTTCGTGGATTACCGCAAGTCGTTGGGCATGAACATCGTGCCGCTCGGCCCCGATGCTGCTGGCGAAGTCCTGGCCGCGCTCCGAGCCAACAACGTGGTGGTGCTTCTCTCCGATCGCGATATCGAAAACAACGGCGTCGAGGTCGAGTTCTTTGGCGAAAGAACCACGCTGCCCGCGGGTCCGGCAACGTTGGCGCTCCGCACCGGGGCCGCGCTTCTTCCAACGGTTTGTTACATCGAAGAGGACGGACACGGCGTCTATGGCGTTGCACGGCCGCCCCTCGATACGAGCCGCAAGGGCAAGTTTCGCGAGGACGTTAAGCGAGTTACGCAAGAGTTGGCGTGGGCCTTCGAGGAACAGATTTCTGAGGCGCCCGAACAGTGGCACCTTCTGCAGCCCAATTGGCCGAGCGATTACGAAGCGCTCGGCATCGACCCGCCCGCATGAGCCTGCGCGTCGGAATCATCTGTCCCTACAGTCTCACGATGCCGGGAGGCGTGCAGGGGCAGGTTTTGGCGCTGGCCCGGGCGCTCCGGGCTAGTGGCTGTAACGCCCGGGTGCTCGGCCCGTGTGATGGCCCGCCGCCTGACTCTGGTGTGACGCCGCTTGGCAACAGTCTTCCGGCCGTCGCCAATGGGTCCGTTGCCCCGGTTGCTCCCGATCCGGCTGCCCAGCTCCGCATGATGCGGGCGCTTCGCGACGAAGAGTTCGACGTTTTGCACCTGCACGAACCGCTGGCGCCGGGCCCGACGATGACGGCTCTCCTGCTGCGTCCTGCACCGATGGTCGCCACCTACCACGCAGCAGGCGGAAGCAAAGCCTACGACTACCTCAAGCCGGGGGTTCGTTGGATGGCCGGTCGGATCCACCGCAACTTTGCCGTTTCCGAAGATGCCCGCCGGATGGCGAGCGAAGCGCTTGGTGGCACCTACGAGGTGGCATTTAACGGCGTCGAGGTGTCGCGGTTCACGCCGCCGCTGGCCAGTAAGAGCTCTTCTACCGGCCAGCCCACCGTGTTCTTCCTCGGTCGCCACGAACCTCGCAAAGGTCTCGCCGTGCTGCTCCGGGCAATGGAACGCCTCCCCGAGGCTCGACTCTGGGTAGGTAGTGACGGTCCCGAGACCGAAGCTCTTCGGCGCGACAGTGCAGGGAACCCCCGAATCGAGTGGTTGGGGCGCATCACCGAGACCGAAAAAATTCGCCGACTCCGAGAAGCCGATGTGTTCTGTGCGCCATCGTTGCGAGGCGAGTCGTTTGGTGTGGTGTTGCTCGAAGCCATGGCTGCAGGAACCGCAGTGATTGCAAGCGATCTGCCTGGCTACGCCAGAGTCGCTCGCGATGGGCTCGACGCGGTGCTTGTTCCGCCAGGCGATGTTGTCGTGCTCGCCGATGCCCTCGCGACGCTACTGGCGTCGCCGAATCGGATGGTCGAGTTGCAAGCAGCCGGCCGGGATCGGGCCGAATCGTTCTCGATGCGCCGACTCGCCGACGTGTATCACGCTGCGTACGAGGAACTGGTGGCACAACGCGGTTCGCTGCCGCTTTCGGGCTAAGGGGCAGAACAACCCACTAGACTCAGAACATGCTCATTGCGATCATTGTTCTTATTGTCATCATTTTGGTCATCGTTGGCTGGATTGTTGGTCAGTACAACTCGCTCGTGAAGCTGCGCAACAAGATCGAGGGCGCCTGGGCGCAGATCGATGTGCAGCTCAAGCGTCGGTACGATCTCATCCCTAACTTGGTCGAAACCGTTAAGGGGTACGCCTCACACGAGCGCGAAACCCTCGAAGCCGTCATCCAGGCTCGCAACATGGCCGTGTCAGCCGACGGCCCGGCGGCCCAGGCCAAAAACGAGAACATCCTTACCGGTGCCCTCAAGTCGTTGTTTGCCGTGTCCGAGGCCTACCCCGATCTCAAAGCCAATGAGAACTTCTTGCAGCTGCAAGAAGAGCTGCGCGGCACCGAGGATCGCATCGCTTACGCCCGCCAGTACTACAACGACAGTGTGCTTCGCTATAACACCAAGACCGAAGTGTTCCCGTCGTCGGTTATCGCCAACAGTTTCAACTTCACCGAACGCGAGTACTTTGAGGTCGACGAAGAATCACGCGGAAACGTCGACATCAGCTTCGAATAACCGGGCCGGTCGTCGTTCTGCGACGTCTTGACCCCTTGTTTCTTCGCCGTTCACTCCGCAGCTAAAACCCTGTCGCTTACCGTCTCGAATCGATCCTCATGAATATCCGTAAACAAGCGCTGCTTCTCCTGGCCGTTCTGGCCGACATCGTCGCAGTCGTGGTGTTTCTTCTGGTCTGGCTGGTCGCCAACTGGTGGATCGCACTCATCGTTGCCCTGATCCTCTGGGTAGCAATTGTGGGCTTTGTCTACGTGAGTCGAGAGACCTTGGCGATGTCGGGCATGGCGCCCCGAGGCGTAACCGCCGAAGACAATCCGCACCTCGCAAGCGTGCTCGACGGACTCGTTGTCGCCCACGGTTTCGATCGTCCCGACGTCCAGTTGCTCAACAGTTCGGCCACAAATGCCGCTGTTGTTGGTCGTGACTCTCGTAACACCAAGCTGATTCTCACCACTGGTTTGGTCGATGAACTCGACCGCCTCGAAATCGAAGGCGTGCTGGCACACCTGCTCACCGCCGCCGGTAGCGCCGACATCGGTGGAGCCACTCTTGCCGGAGCAGTCCTGTCGATTTTGCCTGGTAGCGGGCTTCGCAAGAAGGCAATCGAGTGGATGTTCCCCGAACATTTCCGTATCGATACCGACCTCGCAGCCGTCGGCTACACCCGGTACCCACCGAGTTTTGCCGCATCGCTCGAGAAGCTGGCGGCCGCCGACACCACGGTGCCGATGGCTCGTACTGCTAATGCGCACCTCTGGTTGGCCGATCCCATTGGGGATCCCGCTGTTTTGACCGAGCGGGTTCACCCCCCTCTCAATCTTCGAATCAGCATTCTTCGGGAGCTCTAATGCCCAACCGACTTCGAGGCGCCCTGCGTCTTGTTGCCGTCATCACGATGGTGGCGCTGTTCGCTGCCGCGTGTGGTGGTAACGAAACTCCCATTGGTGCCCCTGAGGAAAACGACGATGCGCAAGACGTCGCCACTCCTACCAGTGTCGAGCCTGTAACGATCGAAGAAGAAGCGGTTGGTTCGCCCGTAGAGATTGAAGACACCTTTACTCGACAAAACGGATTCATTCAGCCACTGAACGGTCTGCCGCTCGAGGACGACTCGCTGCTGAGCATCCGACCCATCGCCGTGAAGATCGACAACGACGAGAAGGCTCGCCCGCAGTACGGCATCGAAGAAGCTGACCTTGTCTATGAAGTCTTGGTCGAGAACCAGATCACCCGGTTCCTTGCGATCTTCCATAGCTCCTACCCCGAGAAGGTCGGCCCGGTCCGTTCTGCTCGCAGCAGCGATATCGACCTGATGGCACCGCTTGCCAACCCCCTCTTCGCATACTCCGGAAGCAACGACATCGTCGGTCAAGAAGTTCGCACGGCCCAGGCAGCCGGGCTGCTGGTGTCGACCAACTTCGACCAGGCCAACTCGGCCTATATCGACCGCCAGGACCGCCCGGCGCCGCATCACCGCACGTTGTTCCCGGCCAAGCTCAACCAGGACCAGTTCACCACGGCACCAATAACGGTTCGCCCGGTGTTCCGTTATATGCGCGAAGACGATGAGGTCTCTGCGGGAGCCATCGACACCGCTGGTTTCGAAGTTTCGACCAACCAGCGCACCCCTGCCGCATACACCTGGAATGACGATGAACTCGGCTGGAGTCGCATTCAAGCCGGCACCGCTCACGTCGCCGAGAGCGGCGCGCAACTTACTCCGGCCAACGTTGTTGTCCTCGAGATCGAATACACCATTAGTCGCGCCGATGCGGCGTCGCCACAGGCGATCACTACCGGTAGCGGAAAAGCCACGGTGTTCACCGACGGTCAGCGCATCGAAGGTAGCTGGCAGCGCACCGTGTCGAGCCAGGGCTTCGACATCCTTAACGCCGACGGCACCAAGATTCGAATGCAGCCGGGCCAGACCTTCGTGCATCTCAGCCAAGCAGGCGACCTGAGTCTTCTCGGTCCAGACGACACCGGCGCTGCGCAAGATCAGTAGCAATTCAGCTCGGTCACGACCGGATTTTGGCCAGTTGTCGTTGCTCGGCGGCTTCTCAGCGTACGTCTCGTTGAAAATTGTGTAGCTAGTTGCTATAACGGCTCGCTGTCGCGGGTATTCGGGTCATAGAATGTGCGCTATGTCTGAACAGCAATCATCTCGCGAAACTGGGTCTCCGCTCGTAAAGCGAGGACTCGCCGAAATGCTCAAGGGCGGCGTCATTATGGACGTCGTAAATCCCGAGCAAGCGAAGATCGCCGAAGATGCTGGCGCTGTCGCCGTCATGGCGCTCGAACGGGTACCTTCCGACATTCGTCGCGATGGCGGCGTTTCGCGCATGTCTGACCCCGAGATGATCATTGGGATTCAGGAGACCGTGACCATTCCGGTGATGGCGAAGGCCCGCATCGGTCACTTCGTCGAGGCCCAGATTCTTGAATCACTCAACGTTGACTACATCGACGAGAGCGAAGTTCTCACCCCAGCTGACGAAACACACCACATCGACAAGTGGGCATTCACCGTGCCTTTCGTCTGTGGCGCCACCAACCTTGGCGAAGCGCTCCGTCGCATCAGCGAAGGTGCATGCATGATTCGCTCCAAGGGTGAAGCCGGAACCGGCAACATCGTTGAGGCCACCCGTCACCTCCGCTCGATTCTCGGCGACATCGGCAAGATCACCAAGGCCGACAACGCCGAGCTGTTCGAGTGGGCCAAGCAACTTGGCGCGCCGCTTCCTCTCGTGCAGGAAATCGCCGAAACCGGCGAACTTCCCGTGCCGATGTTCTGCGCGGGCGGCATCGCCACCCCGGCAGATGCAGCAATGACCATGCAGCTCGGCGCTCAATCGGTCTTTGTTGGCTCGGGCATCTTCAAGAGCTCCGACCCGGCCCGTATGGCCGAGGCTGTTGTCCAGGCGACGCTCAACTACAAAGACCCCGCAATTCTGGCGAAGGTCAGCACCGGACTCGGCGAAGCCATGAAGGGTCTCGAGATCGCAAACCTCGAAACGAAGATGGCCGAACGAGGTTGGTAACAACCGTTGGGGTGCTGGCTCTTCAAGGAGCCTTTGCCCTCCATCTTCAGGCGATCGAACGTCTCGCCGCTGCCGGACTTTCCGTTGAGGGCGTTCCAGTAAAGACCGCCGACGAGCTTGCCGAGTGTGATGCCCTCATCATGCCCGGTGGCGAGTCGACCACGATGTCGATGCTCCTTGATTCTCAGGAGCTCTTCGCACCGTTGAAAGCAGCGATAATCAACGGGCTTCCTGTTTTTGGCACATGCGCTGGGATGATTCTTCTGTCGTCGGAAATTCTCGACGGCCGAAGCGATCAAAATTGCTTTGGGGCGCTCGATATGAAGGTCCGGCGCAACGCCTACGGGGCTCAGGTGGAGTCCTTCGAGACACCCCTTGATGTCGCTGGACTCGACGAGCCGTTCCACGCCGTGTTTATTCGAGCACCTGGCGTTGAGGCGCTGGGGGCAGGAGTCGAAGTAGTATCGGAACACCAGGGGCAACCAGTGTTGTGCCGATCGGGTTCGGTAATGGCGTGTTCCTTTCACCCAGAACTCACCGACGATGATCGTCTGCACCGCCTCTTCCTTGAAACCATCGTCGGCGTTTAGCCGCGAAGCCGTATTGCGGTGCAAGCCGCAAGTGAGTACTGAGAAGGAGAGTGCCGAGACATGTCGGGTCACTCCAAATGGGCAACAATCAAGCATAAGAAGGGCGCCGCTGACGCCAAGCGCGGCAAGCTCTTCGCCAAGCTGATCAAGCAGGTCGAGGTTACGGCCCGCACCGGCGGCGGCGATCTTGATTCAAACCCCACGCTCCGCACCATGTACCAGAAGGCGCGCGATGCGTCGGTTCCGCTCGACACCATCGAGCGGGCGGTCAAGCGTGGCACCGGCGAACTCGAGGGCGTCAACTACGAACAGATCACTTACGAGGGTTACGCCCCGCACGGTGTGGCCCTGTACGTCGAGGTGCTCAGCGATAACCGCAACCGCACTGGCGCAGATATCCGGAGCATGCTTACTAAGAACGGCGGTTCGCTTGCGGAGCCGGGCGCCGTTGCCTGGCAGTTCGGTCGCAAAGGTGTGGTGATGTTGCCCCGCACCATCGAAGAGGACGATCTCATGATGGTTGCTCTCGAGGCAGGCGCCGATGACCTCGTGGATGAAGGCGACACCTGGCAGCTCACCTGCGAGCCGACCGACCTTCCCAAACTTCGTGCGGCACTCGAAGAAGCCAACATCGCGTTCGATTCGGCCGACGTCACGATGCTTCCAACCCAGACCGTCGAACTCGCCGACGCTGGAGCGGCGCAGTCGGTGCTGAACCTCATTGACATCCTCGACGATCACGAAGACGTCCAGGACGTGTTCTCGAACTTCGATATCCCCGACGAGATCATGCAGGCGATGGAAGCCTCTGCATAACACCACCCAGAACGTCGGAGGGTGTTGTTGCGTTCTTACATTCCGAGTCGGACGAGTAGGCGGTCGTAGGCCCACGAAGCAAAATCGCGTCCTCGAAAGTCGACGCTCGACCAGTACGACATTTCTGGTAACTCACGAACGCCATCGGTGGTCACAGCGAATGGTTTGTGCCCGCTAGACGCAATGCCGAGGAGTTGGTCGTTTCGGACTTCGAACGCATCGAGTCCCGAACGGCGCTGGTGAGCCACCCGGGTGAGATTCGTATCTTGGTACACCTGAAAGTACGTGTGGACCGGTTGCCGTCGACGGATCTTGCGGCCGACCAAGCCTGGCTTCGAGATTTGACTGATTGACACGTCGAGTAACTGGGGTGTGTCGACGAGGCGTGCGGTGCTCTGCAACTTCCCCATCTCGACTGGCTGACGAGCTGCGAAGAGTGCGCCGGCCGGCATGTTTCTCGGGATTCGGTTGTCGTCGTGGGAGAAGTAGCGAACTCCAACACCGGCCAACCGTGCGCCGAGCACGACGTCTCGGTGTGACTCTGGTGTCGGTGGAAGTGCAAGTTTGCTGATCTGATCGCCTGGCCCGACCCAGGCCACTTCGATGTAGCTGACGATGTCGGGGGACGAATCACGGCGGGCGACAACGTTGAACAGAGAGTCTTCGAGAATCTCGTGGCCTAGCGACTCGAGCATGCCTCGGGTGTTTCGAGTGGTGTCGGTGACACGAAGCTCGGTCGTCCCGGTAGCGGGCTCGACCAAGAAACTCTTGAGCTGCGTTGCGTCAGCGAATGAGATCTTTACCGCCATGATCTCAGATCGGTCAACGGCTGGACCTCTTGAGGTAGCTGGGACCGGCTAGATATTGACGACTTCGATGGTGATCGATGCGGTGTCGCCGATCTCTAGGCCTTCGGCCTTCCGCACGGCCTGCTTCACGGGCATGATGTACGTCTCGAGCTCTTTGCTGGGGAACAGCGATGTGCTCCACGAGGTCCCGCCCAGCTGAACCTTGACTTTGACGCTGCCAAAGCCGCCGACGTGTGAGATGACATCGTCGATGGCATCGGAGTCGTCGGTAGGAAGCGCCACAAGGATCATCTTGGGGTTTGAATCCCACGGGACCAGCTCGGCGTCGAAGGTGATCTGCACAGGGCAAACGTAGACGAACCGGGTCGAGTCCGCCCGGCTCGCTTGATTTCAGCCGATGGTTCCAGCTTCTCGCAACGCAGCAATCTCGCCGATCGATAGGCCGAGTTCGGCGTCGAGAAGCTCGTCGGTGTGCTGTCCGAGGAACGGGACCATCGTGTCAGGTCCGTCGGCCATTCCGCTGATCTTCACCGGGTTGCCGGGGGTGATGACCGGGTCGGCAACGTCATCGGTGCGGGGGATCTCGACCAACATGTTCCGGGCCGCAACGTGTGGATCAGCCATCACCTGCGCGGCAGTCAGCGCTGGTCCGGCGGCAACCCCAGCTCCTGCCAAGGCATGACACGCATCGACGCTGGTCATTCCCTTTGCCCAGTCGTTGACGGCGAGGCGGATGGTATCCATATGCTCGCGCCAGCCGGCCCTCGTAGCGAAACGTTCGTCGTCGACCCATTCGGGCTTGCCGATCAGCTCAACCAGACGGGCGAACTCGTGCTCGCGGCCGCATTGCACGATGAACCAGCCGTCGTTGCCTTCGAAGCCGTCCATGATCATTGGAAGACCGGCGCCGGGTTCGGTTCGCACACCCATCGACCAGTAGTTGGTAACGACATCGGCGAACGCCACCATCGAGTCAAACATCGAGATGTCGACATACTGGCCTTCGCCGGTTTGGTCGCGCTGGCGTAAGGCGGCCAAGACCCCCACGGTGCCAAACATGGCGGTGCCGATATCGCCGAGTGCTCCGACCGGGCTGACGGCCGGTGGTTGTCCGGGCTGAAGCTTCCAATCGTAGAGGCCACTCATCGACTCGGCGACGGCGGCATACGCAGGCCAGCCGGCATAGGGCGTTTCGACGGTGTTACCGAAACCACTTATTGACAGATAGACGACCTCGGGGTGTACAGCTCGAACATGCTCAAAGCCAAGCCCCATGCGGGTGGCCGCGCCGGACTTGAAGTTCTCGGCGACGATGTCGAACTTCGGAGCGAGGCTAAGCACGAGTTCGCGGCCAGCATCGGACTTGAGGTCGATACCGATAGATCGTTTGTTGAGGTTGTTCCGCAGGAACGTGGCACCCAGGTTGCGTCCGTCGGGGTCCTTCATCGCCGGTTGCGAACCGCGGCCGAGGTCGCCGTGCACTGGGTGCTCGACCTTCACGACTTCGGCGCCCAGCCGGGCCAGGAGTTGCGTGGCATACGGCAGGGCCTGCATCTGTTCGAGGGCCAGGATTCTGATGCCGTCGAGCGGCTTTCCGTTGCCGGCGGCGGACTCGTTAGCAATATCTCCCATGCGCATTGTGTGACCGTAGCGCGATCCCGGCGCAGCGAAAGGATGCCGAGCGTGCTCAACGAAGAGCGGCTTCGACCGAGAGGCTCGGATTAGAAGGTCGGTTGGAACCGTCGAGCGATCCGGTGATGATCTGCGAGGCGTTCTTCGACCGCTGTCGACACCAGTTCGCCGGACTCGACGACAAAATCGCCGTTGACGATCGTGTGCCAGGCTGCGGTGGGGCCACAACGAAGCCACCCTTCGATGGGGTCATCGAGTACGCCAGCAAAGATCACACCGTCGAGCTTCCAGACCGCAACATCGGCCACGGAGCCGACGGTGAGTTCGCCGAGTTCGCCTTGGCGGCCCAGGCATCCGGCTCCGCCTCGGGTAGCAACTTCGAGGCTCATGCGGGCGGTCATTGCGGCTGCTCCCGACACCAGCTTTCCCTGAAGCATCGAGAGTCGTGCTTCTTGCCACAGCGACGCACTGTCGGCGGAGGATGAGCCGTCGCAACCAAGCCCGACCGGGCAACCGGCGTCACGCATCTTCACGACCGGAGCGATTCCCGAGGAGAGAATCATGTTGGAGCTTGGGCAGTGGGCGATACCGACGCCGGCAGCACCAAGACGCTGGATTTCTTCATCGTTGGGGCGCACTACATGGGCGCCCCAGGTGCGGTCGGTCATCCAGCCGACGTCTTCGTAGAGGTCGACGGGGCGCATACCGAACGTGGCGATGGCGTACTCATCATCTTCGCTGTTCTCGGCGAGGTGGGTATGAAGTCGAACATCGAGGCGTTCGGCGAGTTCGGCGGACCGTCGCATCAGATCGGGCGTGACGCTAAACGGGGAACAGGGTGCGAGAGCGACCTGCACCATCGAGCCGTGGCTTGGGTCATGATGCCGGGCGACATGCCGCTCTGACTCGGCCAAAATGTCGTCTTCGTCGCGGACTGCGTCGTCGGGTGGAAGCCCACCGTCTTTCACCGAAAGGCTCATCGAACCATAGGTGGGGTGAAATCGCATCCCCAGGTCTTGGGCGGCACGAATCTCGGCGCCTAGCAGGTCGCCCGCCCGCAACGGGTGGAGGTAGTGATGGTCGCTTGACGTGGTGCAGCCCGAAAGTGCTAGCTCGGCAAGGCCCACCCAAGCAGCGGTGTACTCGGCCTCCTCATCGATGTTGGCGGTCCACAACGGATACAGCTCTTGGAGCCATCCAAAGAGGGGAGCGGCGGTCATCGGCGTGTACGCCCGGGTGAGGTTCTGAAAAAGGTGGTGATGGGTGTTGATGAGGCCCGGCGTTACGAGGCATCCCTCGGCCGAGACGGTGCGGGTTGCCTTGGGCTGCGGATCCGAAGAGGCGCCGATGCCCGAGATGAGCCCATCGGTGATTGCCACCCAGCCTCCGGCAAGTTCCCGGCGGGAAGCGTCGACGGTTGCTACGAGACGGGCATTGGTGAGAAGCAGGTCGGCGGTGAGAAGAGGATCAGCGGTCACGAACGCCAATGATGTCAGGGAAGTGCTCGGCTCAAACAGCCGGGCAAAATTGCGAAATCCTAACGAGCAGGGCTTCGCTGGTTCGTCGTATCGAGCCGGGTGTCGGTTTCGTGCTTAACCTCGTAGAGCGCTGCGTCGGCAGCGGAGAGGAGCTCGTTCAAATCGGCGAGGGCGCCTCGCTGCGATCGGGCTAGGCCAATGCTGGCCGCAACGTTCATCTCAATGCCGTCCAGGTCAAAGGGTTCGTCAATCGCAGCGGTTAGGCGGTTGACGAGTGCCTCGCCTCGGCTCCTGCCGTCACTGTCGGGGCAGACGATCACGAATTCGTCACCGCCAATCCGAACGGCAAGGTCGCCGCTCCGGATCGATTGTCGGATGCGCTCTGAAATTTCGATAAGGAGCTGGTCTCCTACCGCGTGTCCGTAGCTGTCGTTGACCGATTTGAATCTGTCGACGTCAACAAAGAGAAGCGATACTCCTTCGGGGAGCTGCGTAAGGCACTCGGCAAGCATCGAACGGTTCGGGAGTCCAGTTAGATAGTCGTGGCTGGCCCGATGGGCGAGTTCTGCCTGGACCCGTTCGCGATCGTTGCTCATCACGATGAATCGGATGAGAACAAGCGCCGAGATCAGCGACGAGCCGATCAGCGACGGGGTTCGAACGCCGTCGATGAAGTACATCGTGAGTGGCCCGGTCGCAAGTGACGCTCCCAAGACGAACATGCGGACCGGGTTGAGATGATCCAGCCCGTTTTGTCCCTGTTTACCGTCTCGTCGATGAATCGAAAGCACGATTATGGCGAAGGCGAAGTGGAACGATCGGTCGATTGTTGGTTCGAGATCAACATTTGGTTCGAACAGGTAGTACGCAGCCGAAAGCGGTTCGAGGACAACGAGCACCAGGACGCCGACAGTGAGCAATCCAACCCCGGGCCCGATAAGCCCCTGCCGGGGGTGAAATCGCATCCAGCTCACGACCCCGAACAGAAAGATCGCGCACATCGGGTACGCCACCGAGAGAAACTGAAGTGCAGCGGAGCCAGGGTCCTGGGACGGAGTCACGAGTGCTACCCAGAACATGAGTCCGAGCGCGCACGTGAGGATGGTTCCATCCAAAAGGGCATCGATTGGGAGTCGCCCGGTGGCGTTGCGGGTGAGTACAACGACCCCCGCTGCGAGAGCGAAATAGCCGGCCAGGTAGAGCAGGTCGGCGGGAGTCAAGCCCTCGATTGGCTCCCAAGAAACGATATCCCAGGCAATGTCACCAAGGATCCACGCGGTGAGGCCGAGGGCGATAAGCGCCCACCCGGATCGATGTGCCTGGCGGGCCACGCCCAGCCATGCCAATACGCCGGCGGCGATGCCGAAGCTATGCCAGACGGCGGTGTCTACTGTTTCGTTGCCAAAAAGCGACGACGTGGCAGAAATCGCGAAGAAGATCGCTAAAACCAATCCAGTCGTTTTCATAATGGGACTATCGGGCGATTTGAAGACTGACTCAAGCGATTTCTTGTCCTGCAGTCGGTACGGGTACCTGCCAACGCGCGAACTAAAACGGCGGAATGGCCGCTACTGAAGACCATCCGAATTCCAGGTCAGCGATCCGCTGGTTCGATAACGAGCACCCGGGGCTCCGGCGTTTCTGGCATCCCGTTGCGGCAACCGGTGACATCGACGGTGATGGGCCGCACCCGGTTCGTCTCCTCGGTGAGGATTTTGTGATCGCTCGGCTGATGGGGGAGTGGACCGCATTCCCGACAACGTGTCCGCATCGCCTTGCGCCGCTCAGCGCCGGTTCGGTCGTCGGCGACACGCTGCAATGCGGCTACCACGGCTGGTGTTTCGATTCGGTCGGCACCTGCGTTCATATTCCGGCGCTCGGGTACGAAGCCTCGGTGCCACCGACTGCACACCTCAAACCACCAAAGATCAATGCGATCGCTGAAAAGTACGGACTGGTGTGGGTGGCGATGGAGGATCCAGCGACGCCGATTCCGGAGATTCCCGAATGGGACGACGATGGATTCGGGCTGGCCGTGATCCCGACACAGACCTGGCAAGCCAGCGCTGGTCAGATGGCCGACAACTTTCTCGACGTTGCCCATTTCCCGTTTACCCACCTTGGAACCATCGGCGACCCAGACGACCTTGAGGTCGCCGAGTACAACGTGGAGAAGTTTCGTTGGGGCTTCTCGTCGGTTCACCGTCATTCGAGCAAGGTCCTCGCCGATGCCACGGGTGGCGAGACCGAGTCGTTCACCACCTTCGACCGAACGATGACCTTCCGCTGCGATGCTCCGCATCACGTGCGGCTGCACATTGACTATGGCGACGACGGCAACTTGGTGTTGATGTTCTTCCACCAACCCGTCGACGTTGGGCACACCACGCTCTATTGCTTTGCGCTGGCCGAGAATATCGCCGACGGTCGGATGCAGCCCGAGGATCACATTGCGTTCCAAGCCGAGGTCGGACGAGAGGACCGTGAACTGCTCGAACAGTTAGTTCGGAAGGCGGTTCCCTTGGACCCAGGCGTAGAGACCCACACTCGGGCCGACAAGACCACCGTGGCGCTTCGCCGTCTCCTCTCTGAGGTCGCCACCATGGCTGGTGTCCCAGTCGAGTGATGACCATTGTTTCCGAGGTTGTTTCGGACGTTGTTCCGGAGGCTGTTCGAGATAGTGATTTCGGGAACATGAGCAGCCTTGATTCCAGATGAGCCCGACGAGCCGCGCGGTACATGGCTGCGCTACTTTTCCGATCTAGGTTCCGCCCCAGCCCCACAGCTGATGACCCCTTGGAGAGGGAAATACATGACTCGCAAACTACGAATGGTGCTGGCGCTTTTCGCCATCCTCACCAGTTTCTCAATGGTCGCCGCCGCATGCGGTAGTGACGCCGACACCGCAACCGAGGCCGACGCAGAGACTGCCGATTCCGACGCCGATGCTGACGAAGGCTCCGACGATGGTGCTGCCGACGGTGACGCCATGGATGGCGAAGGCAAAGACGTCAAGGCTGCCTTCATCATGGTCGCCCCCGTTGGCGATGCTGGCTGGAACTTTATGCATAACGAAGGCCGCATCGGTGCCGAGTCGGCAACCGGTGTCGAGACCGCGTTCGTCGACGGTGTCGCCGAGGGCGGCGCCGACTTCGACAACGCCGTGCAGCAGTTCATCGACGATGGTTTCAACGTGATCTTCACCACGTCGTTCGGTTACATGGACGCCACCGAGAAGTTCGCCGCCGACAACCCAGAGGTCGTGTTCCAGCACATCTCCGGTTTCAAGATGAACGATTCCAACTTCGGTAACAGCTTCGGCCGTATGTACCAGCCTCGCTACATCGCTGGTATGGCCGCTGGTGCCGCCACCGAGACCAACAAGATCGGCTACGTCGCAGCGTTCCCAATCCCCGAGGTCATCCGTGGCATCAACGCCTTCACCCTTGGTGCGCAGGCCGTGAACCCCGACGTTGAGGTCGAAGTCAACTGGACCAGCACCTGGTTCGACCCAGGTGTTGAAGGCAACGCTGCACAGACCCTTATCGATGCTGGCGCCGACGTGCTCACCATGCACCAGGACTCCACGGCAACCGGCGAGGTCGCAACCGCTGCCGGCGCAACCTTCATTGGTTACCACTCCGACATGAGCGCTCAGGTCGATTCGTACCTCACCGCTCCGGTCTGGGACTGGACCGAGCACTACAGCGACATCATCTCCTCAGTGCAGGACGGCACGTTCGCACCGCAGGCCTACTGGGGCGGCATCGCTGAAGGCGTTGTCGACATCACCGTTCCCGACAGTTCCCCAGCAGCAGCTGAGATGAGCAGCGTGCGCGACCAAATCATCGCTGGTGACTTCGATGTGTTCGAAGGCGAGCTGTTCATGCAGGACGGCACCCAGATCACCGACGCTGATGGCAAGTTGCTTATTGCTCTTGCCGACCCATTCGGCAACGACATCGGTGCGGTCGGCGATCAGATGAACGACGGGATCCTGCTCGGTATGGGCTTCTTCGTTCAGGGCGTTATCGGCTCCACCGAGGGCTGATTCGCTAGAGACCTACAGGAGTAACGGGAAGCACCAGATGTCCGAACAGCCCGCAGCGGTTGATCTTGTCGATATCTGGAAGCGCTTTCCGGGCGTTATTGCCAACGCCGGGGCGAACCTCACAGTTCGTCCCGGCACGGTGCATGCGGTGCTTGGCGAAAACGGGGCGGGCAAGACCACCCTCATGAATGTGCTGGCCGGCGTGTACCGCCCCGAGTCCGGCTCGGTTCTCATCGGTGGCCACGAGCACGCCTTCGCCAACCCGGCGGCCGCTATCGATGCCGGCGTCGTGATGGTTCACCAAGAGTTTCGGCTCATTCCCACGTTCACCGTGGCGGAGAACGTTGCGCTTGGGCAGTCGCCTCGTATCTTGGCCAAGCGATCCATCGAAGAGTCGGTGGGCGAGCTCGCCGAACGATTCGGGCTCGCGACCGAACCCGACAAAGAGGTGTGGCAGCTCTCGATGGGCGAGCGCCAACGGGTGGAGATTCTGAAAGCGCTCTGGCGTGACGCCAAAGTGCTCATCCTCGACGAGCCCACGGCCGTGCTTACCCCAGACGAAGCCACCGAACTCGGGCGCATCGTGGCCGCGATGGCCGCCGACGGCCGGTCGATTATCTTCATTAGCCACAAGCTCGATGAGGTCACTGCATTTTGCGATGAAGCAACCGTGCTTCGAGGCGGCAGTACCGTTGCGGCATCGCTTCCGGTGCAAGACATCGATGCTGGCCGGTTAGCCGAGCTCATGGTCGGCGAAGCCACCGAAGTATCGATTCGCCGACAGCGAACCACCGAAATCGGACCGGCGGTTCTTTCACTCGAGGGCTTGTCGGTTCGAGACGACCGTGGTGTCGCCGTGGTCAACGGTGTATCGCTCACGGTTGGTGCCGGCGAGATCGTTGGTATCGCTGGTGTGGCGGGCAACGGCCAGCGTCCGCTTGCCGACGCCGTTGCCGGACTGCAGCAGCTCGAAGCTGGAGCGATCGCACTGTCAGGCGACGATGTGACCACGGCTCCTCCCCGAACCCGAAGTGGTGCAGGACTCGCGTACGTTCCCGAGGACCGCCTGGGCGTGGGACTCGCCCCAAAGCTCAACGTGGTCGAAAATTCGATCCTTCGTTCCTACCGGTCGCTGAAGAAGGGGCCGTTCATCGACCAGGGCGCGGCAACGGCGGCATGCGAAGGCCTGATCGACGAGTACAACGTGAAGGTCGGCAAGCTCGATGCGCCCATGGCGGGCCTGTCGGGTGGCAACCTTCAGCGGCTGCTTGTGGGCCGCGAACTCGCCGATGACCCCATCGTGCTTATCGCTGCACAACCCACTCGAGGCCTCGACGTTCAGGGTGTCGCAGCAATTCAAGAGATCTTGGTCGACCAGGCTCGATCGGGCACCGGAATTCTGCTGATCTCTGAAGACCTCGACGAACTCCTTGCTCTCAGCGATCGCCTTCTCGTGATGCACGAAGGTTCCGTCGTCGCCGAATTCGACCCCGACGATGTCACTCGAGCCGAGGTCGGCGCAGCGATGGCAGGAGCACACTGATGCCGTCGCCGCTTGCCTTCGAGAAACGCGAATCGCCCCTTCGTGGTGGCCAGATTCGTGCGTTCGCTGTTGGTGTGGTCGTTGCTCTTCTCTTGGGATCGATACTGCTCCTCGTGTCTGGGCATGACCCGATCGAGGTGTACACCAAAATGTTCGATTCGGCCTTTGGGTCCAGGCGCGGCATCTCGACCACCCTCACTCGAGCGGTTCCACTTGGTCTTGCTGGCCTTGCCGTGGCTGTGGCTGGGTCGATGGGGTTGTGGAACATCGGCGCTGAAGGTCAGATCATCGCCGGGGCTATCGGGGCAGCCTGGATTGCCCGTCTCGGCCCTGATCTCCCAGGGCCCTTACTGATTACGCTCATGCTGGTTGGCGCCGTCGTCGGAGGCGGGTTTTTGGCCTTGGGCCCAGCCTTGGCGAAGTCTCGGCTTGGGGTGAATGAGATCATCACCACCCTCATGCTCAACGAGGTGGCGATTCGTGTGGTTCGGTACCTGGTAAACGGGCCGTGGAAAGATCCGGAGGGAAACAACTTTCCCATCGCCCCCGAACTTCCCGAACAGTCGGCATTGCCAGCGCTGTTCGAGCGAGCAAACATCGGCCTTGTTATCGCTGCCTTCGTGCTGCTGGCCTTTGGTGTGTACACCGCTCGCAGCGCGTGGGGCTACGAACTTCGTATCGCCGGGTCCTCCGAAAGCGCCGCCACCTACGCAGGGATCTCGCTGAAGGCCAAGGTGTTCACGGTGCTGCTGCTCTCCGGTGCAATCGCTGGTCTCGCCGGTGGAATCGAACTCACAGGCTCCTCGGACCGTTTGGTTGAAGGGGTGGCCAACGGTTGGGGTTACGCCGGAATCATCGTGGCTGCCCTCGCACTCATGCGTCCATCGGGTGTCGCTGCCGTGGCAATCGCCTTTGGTGCGGTTCAGGTGGGCGGGCTCAGCATTCAAACCCTCGGTGTTCCGGCTGCCATCGCCAGCATTCTTCAAGCGCTGATTCTCTTCGGTGCGCTTTCGGCGGCCGTGTTTACCAACTACCGGTTGGTTCGCCGGTCGACCCGCTCTGCTGCCGCGGCGGTTGCCTCATGAACGAGACCACGGTCATCGGCCTTCTCATCGCTGTTCTCGAGTTCGGCACACTGTTGTACCTGGCGGCACTGGGCGAGACCATCGCTGAGAAGTCGGGTGTTCTCAACCTTGGTGTTGAAGGCATGATGGCGATGGGCGGCGTCGCTGCATTCTGGGCGGGTGTCGAAACCGGAAACCCCTGGGTCGCTCTGCTTGTCGGGGTCATCGCCGGTGCGTTGTTCTCCGCTATTCACGGCGTGGTCGCTGTGGTGATGGGTGCCGATCAGGTGGTGAGCGGCCTGGCGCTCACTATTGGTGGCCTCGGTCTTGCGGCATTCCTCGGTCAGGACTTGGTGGTTCAGGCCCCGGGCGCCCGATTTGAAGCCACCAACCTTGGGCCCCTCAACGACGTTCCCTGGATTGGCGAGATCGTCTTCGATCAGACAGCCGTGTCGTGGATAGCGCTGGCCCTTGGTGTCATCGCGTGGTTCGTGCTCACCCGGACCCGGGTCGGTCTCATCTTGCGAGCGGTTGGCGAGAGCGCGTCGGCGGCCGACTCATCGGGAACTTCGGTCGTGAAGACGCGCATGATCGCTGTGATGATCGGTGGCGCTCTGGCCGGTATGTCGGGGGCCTATCTTACGCTGGCTCTTGCCCCCGGTTGGAGCGAGGGAACCACCGCAGGCCGAGGTTGGATTGCGGTTGCCCTTGTGATCTTCGGTGCCTGGCAACCGGGCCGAGTCGGCCTCGGAGCCCTACTCTTCGGCGGACTGTTGGCGCTTGAACCCCGGCTTCAAACCTTCGGGGTCGAGGTCAGTCCGATCTTGCTGAGTATGTTGCCGTACCTGCTTACCGTTGGCGTGCTTGTGGTGCTTTCGATTCGGTCTCGTCACCGCCCGAGCGCTGCACCAGCGGCAATCGGACAGGCGTATCGACGCGAGGATCGCTAGTCTCCCAACCACTGGATACACAGCATTTGCTCGATCAACTCACGTCACGGAGATACGGCGATGGAACACAACTATTTCGATACGTTGATCACGGTTTCCGAGGATTGCAAGGTCACCGAAGCCAAGGTGCCTCAACCTCGCGGCGACAAACCCACCGTGGCCATGTTGCAGTACGACATGCTGATCCAGTCGTTCGAGCACACCCAAGAGCACGTGCTGTTCGAGGTGTGGTTGGCCCGCCAGGAGGACATCGATGGCGAGTCGTTGGCCGACGACGAACGCCAGGCGTTGTTCGATCAGTTCTTCGCCAAGGGCCAGCCTTGTTTTCGGGCCTCGCCACTCACCAAGACGCACGGTTGGGGAGTGGTGTTCGATACCGACGGCAAGGCGGCGCTGGTACCGATGGAGTCACCGGAGTACGCCGAGTACGTGGCCGATAAGTCCCTGACGAAGCTGGCGGCAATGCGGAGCAAACGCGTAGCGAAGTAGAGGGGCGGAGCAAACGCGTAGCGAAGTAGGGGTTTAGAGCGGCTGGTTGAACTCGAGACGGTTGCCTGCTGGGTCCCATGTGAACAGTTGTCGGCAAACACCTGGAATCTCGAACGGACCGGTCATGGGGTGATCCGTCGCCGCAAGGATGTCCTGCATCGCCTCGACGCTTTCGACTTCGAACGCAAAGTGCTGCCCCACATCAGCGGGTACGTCTTTCACCGAAAGATGCAGTTGCCGAGTTCCAACTACCAGCCAGGCGCCGGTGCTGGCCAGAGCCCGCGGTAGGCGTTCGAGTCCGAGTACTCCGATATAGAAGGCCTCGGCAGCTTCGAGGTCGTCGACATGGATATTTACGTGGTGCAGATCCTTGATCACTGGGTCAACGTAGCAGCCGACACCTACGGCTAGTCGACGAAGCCGGTGGACTGAAGTCGTTCAAACACTTCGAGTTTCAGGTACTCCCAGGTGTGGTAGCCGACATGTGCCCCGTCGAAGGTGTAGGTGGCGAACCCGGTCGGCTGCATCGAGGCACATACCGATTTCGTGTCGCAGAGCAGGTCGAAGAGGTCGAGATAGGCAACCCGTGGGTTGGCCGCAGCAATGTCTTTGAAGATCGGCGCCGATTCGAATTGTGAACGGTCGAAGGTGAAGTCGCACTCATCGCTGAGGACAGCGTTCTCGAGGCAAAGCTTCCGCGAATCGTCCCAGCCCGGCATCGTCAACTCGGTCGGGGTGGACTCGATGATGATCAGAGCTGCTCCCAATTCGGTGGTGTAGAAATCGACGGTTTGTTCTGCCAGTGCTTGCACATCTGCGCCTTCGGGGACTTGCAAAACGTCGCTTGCATGGGCGATCACGATGCGGGGCCGGCTGGCGATGATGGCTGGTCGAAGGGCCGCTTGTCGACGTTTGCACTCGTCCTCGCAATAGCTCTCGATGAAGGTTGTCGCCGGCGCCCCGGCGGGTTCAAAGCGGTAGCCGTTGTCGAGCGCAAACTCTTCGATCATCGGGTACATGCGGTGCGAGAAGCTGTTGCCGACCAGCGTCAGCACCGGCGCTCCAACCGGGCCAGATCGGTAGCAGTCGGCGTTGTCTTTCCAGCAGGCGTTGAAGGGATAGGGGGCCATTGCCGCCTTCTGTTCGCTCCGCTGTGTCGGAAATACCGAAGCGTCGATGACTATGGGCTTGCCAGTGGTGGCCAAGGCCTCGACAGGTCGTTGAGCGACCTCGGCGACGACGGTCGTGTCCGGCGTCCGGTAAAGCCCGGCGGCCAGCGCAACGGCAAGCAAGCTGAC
>CALGZB010000066.1 GCA_937934655.1 uncultured Acidimicrobiales bacterium
CTCATCGCCATGGCATTCCTCAACGCCTCGATGATCCTGTTCGGCTGGATCATGGAAATGGCCAATGCCCCCGACCGAAGCAACTGGTGGACACCATTTTGGTTCGGCTGCATCGCCGGCATCGGACCGTGGCTCGCTATCGCCGCATACATCTGGTTCAACGTGACCCAGGAAGGCGCCGAGGGCCCACCCACCTTCGTCTACGGCATCATCTTCAGCCTGTTCGCCTTCTTCAACACCTTTGCCCTGAACCAGTGGCTCCAATACCGCGGCAAGGGTAAGTGGGCCGACTACGTCTACGGCGAGACCGTCTACATCGTGCTCAGCCTGGTGGCCAAGAGCGTTCTGGCCTGGCAGATCTTCGCCAACACCCTCATCTCCTAAGCGAATCACCTCCCGAGGATTGGCTCTGCGCCTAGGCCCGCTGGCACCATGGGGGCTTGTCTCGATCTACCAATTTTCTCACCAACGACATTCTTCCGCCGCCGCCCGAAGGCGCCGTGCCGGTGCTCCACAATCGCGAGTACCGCGCCGAGGCCTATCGTCTCGAAGACGGACGCCTCCTCATCCAAGGCGGACTACGCGATCAGAAGCCACCGGGGCTCTTCATTCCCAACGACCCCGAGCCCCTGACGATTCACCACATGATGTTGTCGATCATCGTCGGCATGCCATCGATGGTCATCGAAGAAGTCCAAACCGAATTTCCGGCCCACCCGCAGCCGAGCTGTCCGTCGATCATCGATCACTACGACAACCTGGTTGGTCTTTCGATCTCGCGAGGCTTCACCCACAAGGTGCGCGAACTCTTTGGCGGGCCACGCGGCTGCTCGCACACCACCATGCTCCTTCAAGCCATGGCACCCATCGCCATGCAGAGCTTTAAGAGCATGGAGATCGCAGCGTCCACCGAAGATGGCAACCCCCACCCGCTTCTCGGCAAACAAAGCCGGCACGAAGACACGTCGTGGAAACGGCTCGTCAACACCTGCCATATCTGGGCCGAGGATGGCGAGCAGGTAACACTTCGCGAAAAGGGCGAACTGAGGCGGATGCTTCCGATCACCATGGAGCGCCGGCTCGAAGAACTCGGCATCGTTACCGACTAGATCGACCGTCCAAAGAGCATCGGATTAGTTCTTCGGTTCCAAGCCCAGAGCTGCGGGCATCGCCAAGACGAGTTCGTCGCCGGGCGGAAACGGGTCGGCCTCGGCCTCGGGTGAACCGGGCTTGTTGCAGAGACCAACGATGCCGTGCAACCACGTGTGCACTTGGCTCGCCACAAAGAAGGCGTCGCGGTCGTCGCCGTTCGCGGCCAACATCCGCTCGACCAAGCCGACGAGTTTGGCGAATACGAGAAGCCCCATCTCCTGGACTTGATCCAGCACCATCAGGTCACGGGTAAACAACACCTTGTAACGACCCGGCTCCTCCGTTGCGAACCCGTGATACGCGTCGCCCATTTTTCGGAAACACTCGAAGGGGTCTTCCTCGGGGTCGGTGAGAACCGCTCCGAGTACGGCGTCGAGTTCTCGCCAGCACCAGAGCACTGATTCGATCATGAGCTCGTCGTGATTCGCGAAATGTCTGTACACCGCCGTTGGGGACACCCCGGTGCGAGTTGCGACCGCGCGCAGGCTCACTTTTTCGACCGATCCGTGTTCGGCCAAAAGGTCAGCTGCAGCTTCGAGGAGGTCGTCGCGGAGCTGATCGCCCTCGCCGCGGCGGCTTCGTTCTCGAGATGGGGTGACTGACATCACAAAATTCCTGGTTGCTTAATGAGTGAACAAGTGTAAACCTACAAATGTACATTTACACCCGTACACGTACAGCTGTTTATGTACGACTGCACACGAAGACCACCGTATCGCACTCACTACTCCTGAAAGGCGGGAGCAATGTTTACAACACTCGGCACTTTTATCGTCCGTCGGCATCGACGGGTCCTCATCTTTAGCGTTGTAGGCCTGATCATCGCGGGCGTGCTCGGCGGGTCGGTCTTCTCCCGGCTCTCCACAGGCGGCTTCGAAGATCCAAGCGCCGAATCGGTTGCAGCTCGCAACCTCCTCGAGGACGAGTTTCAGACCGGCGCCCCCAACGTGGTGTTTCTTCTCACCGCAGAAACCAGCGTCGATTCGCCTGAGTTCGCCGAGGCCGGGCAGACCTTCACCGCCGAACTCGCCGCACGCTCCGATCTGGCAAACGTCGCTTCGTACTGGAGCCTGGGCGAGGCACCACCACTCCGCAGCATCGATGGCGACAAGGCACTTGTTCTTGCCCGAATACCCGGAGACCCAGACACCAACCCCGACTGGGATGAGACCGTCCAGGCACTATCTACCGAGTACGTGGGCGAGTGGGATGGCGTCGACGTCGAGTTAGGTGGCGTCGCCGAGATCTTCGAACGGGTGGGCACCACCATCGAGGGCGACCTGGCCCGGGCCGAAGCAATCGCCGTGCCAATCACGCTGGTTCTTCTCATCGGCGTGTTCGGCGGAATCGTTGCAGCACTCCTCCCCGTCGCCGTGGGCATCATGGCCATCCTTGGCGCATTCTTCGTGCTGTATCTGATCACCGGCGTCACCGATGTATCGATCTTCTCGATCAACCTGGTCACCGCTCTCGGTCTCGGCCTGGCCATCGACTACAGCCTCTTTATCGTTTCTCGTTTCCGAGAAGAGCTAGCCCGTGGACTCAGTGTGAACGCCGCCGTCATTCGGACGGTTGAAACCGCCGGCCGAACGGTGGCATTTAGCTCCTTCACGGTTGCGGTATCGCTGGCGGCACTGCTGGTGTTCCCTCTCTACTTCCTGCGCTCCTTCGCCTTCGCCGGCATCGGGGTTCTCTTGGTAGCGATGGTGGCCGCGCTCGTTACTTTGCCAGCCATCCTCACCGAGCTCGGCGAACGGGTGAACTCCCTCCAAGTATTCGGTCGGCGCCGAGTAGCCAGCACAAACGACGGCCCGGGCTTCTGGCATCGCGTCGCAACCTTTGTGATGGCCCGTCCATTGCCGGTAGCAAGCGTCGTCATCGTGTTCCTCCTGGCGCTCGGTGTTCCGTTCCTCAACGTGCAATGGGGCGCCGCCGACCATCGCGTGCTCCCCGAAGGCGACCCGGCTCGATCGGTCTCCGAAACAATCCGAACCGACTTTGACTCCAACGAATCCGGTTCATTTCCGGTAGTAGTTCGAGGAACCATCGATGACGAGACACTCACGACTCACGCAACTGCACTGTCGCAGCTCGACGATGTCGTTCGGGTCGACTCAGCCGTTGGCCGCTTTATCGGCGGCGTGTTGGTGGCGCCTGTCGACCCCAGCATCGCTGGAATGCGCAGCGACGGAGCCGCCTGGTTCAACGTCGTTCCGAGCGTCGAGACCATCTCACCCGAGGCAGAAGCGTTGGTTCGCAGCACCCGGACCATGCCGACCTCATTCGATGAGGTCCTCGTTGGCGGTCAGGCCGCCGAGTCACTCGACTCAAAGGACGCCATCTTCGCCCGCATACCGCTGGCCGCAGCGCTCATCGGCGGATCGACGTTCATCCTGCTCTTCCTGATGTTCGGATCACTGCTGGTGCCCGCCAAAGCCATCGTGCTCAACTTGCTCTCCCTCACCGCCACGTTCGGCGCAATGGTCTGGGTGTTTCAGCAAGGCAACGGCGCCGGATTGCTCGACTTCACAGCAACCGGGCTCACCGACGTCACGACGCCGATCCTCATGTTCTGCATCGCCTTTGGTTTGTCGATGGACTACGAGGTCTTCCTGCTATCTCGCATCAAGGAAGAGTTCGATCGCACCGGCGACAACGATGCAGCGGTAGCAACAGGCCTGGAACAGACCGGACGAATCGTCACGGCCGCAGCGGTGCTGTTGGCCGTCACATTCATCGCCTTTGGCACCAGCCAAGTGACCTTCATCAAACTGTTCGGCTTTGGCCTGGCCACCGCAGTACTCATGGACGCAACCATCGTCCGGGCAACACTGGTGCCAGCGCTCATGAAGATGGCTGGCTCGGCCAACTGGTGGGCGCCCGCTCCCCTACGGGCATTCCACGACCGGTTCGGGATCAGCGAGGCTGGCCCCGAACCAGAGCCGTCCGACGACGAACTGATTGAACTGTTCGACGAAGTCCGAGCCCTGGCCCTGAAGGACCAAAACCTCGTGAGCAACTAAGGCCGGTTACGCCAGAGCCATACCGGCTTGTTCGGCAGCCTTCAGCAATGCGTCGTTGGGGTTGTCGGGCAAGGCGGTGAGTGGCTGGGCCAACTCCGCTTTGCTCGGTCCGTGCTGTGCGGCCAGCGGAGCAAGCTTCTCGAGATCGAAGCCGTAAAGGTTGGCGGCGTTCTCACTGAGGATCCGAGTCATCTCGGCTTCTTCGATACCTGGCAGCGACAGGCGGATGAGCTCGCGTGACCACGGGCCACTTCCCTCGTCGTGTGGGTAGTCGTTGCCCCACATGAACCGATCTTCGGGAAGCAGGTGGCGAGTCTCGCAGTCATCGGGGCCGGGCATGCTGGCACCTATGTAGCAGTTCTGGGCGAAGTACTCAGAGGCAAGCTTTGGCAGCTTGTTCTCATCGGCGTACTTGAGTTCGCCGATGGCGCCGTCGTTAACCTTGGCGATCATCTTGTCCATGTTTGCCACGATCTCGGGCAGCGCACCGGCGGCGTTCTCGGTCATGACGAACTTCATGTTTGGGTGACGCTCGAACACGCCCGAAAGCAGCATGTGTACAAACGGACGCACGCTGTAGAACGGCACCTCGTTGATCATGATGAGCGGAACCGATGCGTACCGTCCGTAACTTGGCGAGCCGGTGCCGCCATGAAGGGTTACGGGCACGTCGAGGTCGACCAGCGCTGACCAAAGGCGGTCGTATTCGGGGTCATAGAGCGGCTTTACCCACTTCACATCGGGAGCGATGTTCGGAAGAAGCACGCCACCGTTGAGGCCGTTCTCCTTGATCCAGGTGGCATCTTCGATGGCGTCGTCGATGTCGTTCAGGAAGATCTGGCCAACACCAGCACGCTGTCCGGGACGAGCGTCGCAGAAGTCTTTGAGCCAACGGTTGTGAGCCTGGAGCCCAGCACGACGACGAAGGTAGTCGTCCTCTTTCGGTGGTCCAGCGAACAGGACGAACGCTGGGTAGAACGGCGGCACAGTGTTGGGGAAAACAACCTCAGCTACGCAGCCGTCGCTGTACAGATCAGCGTCGCGGCGATCGTCGTCCCAGTTACGGATACGAAGGTCGGTGTCGCGCAGGTCCTTCCACGGGTTCTTGTACTTGCCACGCCACGCATCGAACTCATCGCGGAACGCTGGGTCGAGGTACTCGCGGTACGTCTCGTGGTTTGCACCAGCATGGGTGTCGGCGGAGATGATCGTGTAGTTGTCAGTTGCACTCATGGATCCCAAGCTAGAACGTGCAACCTGAATTTTTGAACTTTTAGGACCGGGAAATTTCGGATCTCCATTGTTGGTGGTGAGTCGAACGCAACCACCGCCCGGGCCACCTCGAGCCCGAGTTACTCACTCTGAAGCAGCGCCTCTGCTCTGGCCTGTTCTTCTTCACGCATGGTGGCGGCGTCGGCTTCGAGCAACCAACCGTTCGCCACCGCTTCGTCGGCGGCAGCATCGAACGCCGCTAGATAGGCATCGACATCGGCGTACCTGCTGGCCACATCGTCGAGTGGAACGGTTTGGCCAAAGAGGAAACAGAAGCCGCCTTCTTCGCCGCTTGGGTCGCCCGAAAGCACCCGCAGGGGCACATCGACCGGTGGGGTACGGATTCCGCCGAGGGCGATGCCGTCGTCGTCACGGACCACGGCCGGAGTCGCTCCGGAGTCGTCGATTTCGATAAGCGGCGAGGAGGGCGGCGTAACGCCGTCCTGCACCCACGCCACCAGATGCGACAGCGAAGCCTGAAGGGTTTCGTGGTGCGGGCCGTCGTTGACGCCAACCTCACAACCGATGACCGATCCCAGGTCGGCGTTGCGCGCTGTACCGATGGAAACGGCGAGCGAGTAGGCGTCGGCATGGGCCGTGCCCGCTACCTCCCACGTGTGAACCCATTCGCTGTCGGGCTGGCGGGCAGCGAAGAACCCCAACGCCGTCAGGTCGGTCTCGGCCTCGTACTGGAATACCGGCACGCCAACGTCTTCACGAATGTTGACGCCATCGGCGCCACCGGCACGGTCACCAGACGGTGCGGGTGCGCCAGAGCCACGGCTATGGATAAGGAAACCATCGAACAACCCGGTGACTGGGTGCACCGCATTGACGTAGGTGGTGAGGAAGATCGCCGACTGCGACTCGCCTGCGGCCAGAACTGTCGTTGGCTCAAGCCCATCGAGAACGTCGGTATTGCTGAGCCCAGCGACAACCGCTCCGGCCTGCGTCATGATGTCGAACGCATAGGCGTCGCCCGGATGCTCGAGTGTTCCGTACCGTTCCTCGTCGACACCCTTGAGGCCTCGGGTGTCGACCAAGCCGCCCTCGAGCCGACTCTCGGCCACACCGTTTACCCCTACCTCTTGTACCGACACGCCGATATACGCATGTCCCTGGCGCTCGATCTCTTCGGCCAGGTAACCCCAATCGGGGCTGGTATCGGTGCCGGCGGTTACGTTGAACCACTCGACAATCGCAACACCACTGAACTCTGCAGCCGGTGGACGGCGAACAATCATCCGGGTTTTGAACGGTGCCGTGTCAGCCGTCTCGACATCCCACGCTCCATCGGTGGTGAGGTCGCTGGTCGATGCATAGCTGGTGGCGGTGCCGCCAAACAGAAACTCTTCTTCAACCCAGCCTTCGGGCAGCGGAGCTTGCGACAGAGTGGCCCGGACGCCGACTCCCCCACTAGCAGCAACGACTTCGGATGGAACCGAGACCACGAGTTCAGCAGCAGGTGGTTCGGTGGTCGGCGGCTCGGTTGTTGGTGGTTCGGTGGTTGGCGGTTCGGTAGTTGGTGGTTCTGACGACTTGATGGATTCGGTCAATGGATCATCTCCAAACGCTGCGCACGTTGTTGTGCGGTCGCCGCTATCCCACTGGGCCTCGTTTGGGAGCAGAAGAATGAACTTCAGCACCGACTGCGAATACAGGTCACCGGTGTAGGTCTCGAACGCCTCGAGACATTCGTTGGTTGCAAGTTCTTCAATGAGCAGTCGATCGAACGACTCGTCGGCATGGTTCACGATATGGAAGATCTCGTGGGAATGCGGTTCCGAGCAAGGCACAGACTCGACGTTGGAAAATGCTTCGGCCCGCGATTCCAGATCTGTCTCGTCGATGCAGTCTCCGACTGTTAGCACCTGTCCAGTGGTTTCGACGTTGTCGTCCGATAACGCCCCGGGCTCCGCAGCATCGCCGCTACTACACGCCGCCGCAATCATCATGAACACAAGGCCCAACGAAATTGTTCGCATCACGAGAGTTCGCATAACCAAACCCTAGACACCACGAGCCAAGATCCGAATTCCCCGGCCTACCGGACGCCTACTCATGCTGCGCGCCCGTGCTGATGGCGTTGCTCATGGCATCGGTAAACATCGGTGCCTGGCACGAAACGTGCGATTTTCCACCTGGCACCAAAACCCGTGTTTGGTGCCAGGTGGAGAACCACCCGGGTCATGGCTTTGCGATCCTCATTGAGTGAGTGTGTGCATACTCCCCGGCGAATCCAAGGTAAACAAGAGACAACGCAACACACCCAGGAGTCTGAGCAATGAGCGCGACAGTCCACATTCTCGGCGGTCACCAAAGTGACTTCGCCGTCAACCTCGACAAGACCGGCGGCTCGGTCGAGACAATGGTGCGCGACAC
>CALGZB010000067.1 GCA_937934655.1 uncultured Acidimicrobiales bacterium
GCGTTTGCGGACGTGCGTCTCGATGTAACGGTCGGCGAGTCCCCAGTCGGCCCAGTGGTCAGCCAAGGCTCCGAGATAATCGAGCAGCGGTTCGGCATCAGGGTCGAAGTTGATGAACACGAAACCTTCCCAGACGTCGATTGACATCTCGGGAAGCTGATGGCTTTCGTCGGTGACATGTGGGAAGTCCCACTTGCCTGGGAGTTCGACGAACGTGCCCTCAAGCGACCAGCGCCAGCCATGAAACGGGCAGCGCAGTTCGGTGCTGAACCCGCAGGAGCCGGCCGGCTTGAGCTGAGTTCCGCGGTGCATACACGCGTTGTAATACGCCTTGATGCTCCCATTCGAGGTTCGGACGATGAGTGCCGAGTGATCGCCTACGTCGTACACGTAGTAGTCGCCGGTCCCCGGAATATGGTCGACATGGCAGGCCCATTGCCATACCGACGACCACATGTTGTCGAACTCAGCCTGTGCGTACGCCTCGTCGGTGTACACGGCGTATGGGATGTCCTCATCGCCAAGAAACTCGTAGGACTCTTCGAGTAAAGGCGCTGGCGGGGGAGTGGGATCGGCGAGGAGTTGTTCGCGCAGCGTCGGACCGATCTCTCGAGCCTCACCTGGAGCGAGCGGTTTGTCGGTCATCGGGTGATGTGGACAGACGTCTCGGTTACGTCGAGCCACGTGAAGAGGTGCTGATAGAAGTGCCGGATCTTGGACTCGTTGTACGAGGCGAAGATTACTTCTTGCTGTTCTTGGGCCTTGAGGCCCGTCTGCACGTGGGGCAGATTGAGCGAGTCCTGCTGGAACACCTTGGCGAGGGCGCCGAGTTCGGTGGCCATCGTCCAGTCGTCGTCGATGCCGAGATCGGTGATGCTGGCTACGGGCGGACGGTTGTCAGGATCGGGGGCCGGCGGGAAGAACATCACCTCGAAGATGCAGGTTTCGGGGTCGTCGCCATTCGGGCGGAACCGGTAGAAGATGTAGTGAAAACAGCCCCAGGGTGACCAATTCGGGAACACCGAATAGAACATGGCGTCGACCAGTTCTCCATCGGACACCTTGGACATATCGATCTGGTCGCCCCATCGTTCGACCAGGGCGTCGCGCTTCACCTTTGCGGCTGCCGCTCGGTTCTCGGCCCACCCCTCGGGCGTGTCGGCCAAGGGAGGAAGCATGGTCGGGATATCTTCCATGCCCGGCAGGTTTGGTCCGCCAACCCACATACACATATGCGGATCGGCTTGTTTCTGGGGCCCATCGAGATGGTTGCCGTGCATGTCGAAGAAGCTCTCGATGCCATCGAGGTTGATGACGCTCACCCGATCGAGCTCGACCCGTTCGTACACGTGGCCGTTGATTGGATGACGCCACCGTTCAAAGTGGCGCCCATCGGGAAGTCGCTCATAACGAGTCATATTGGCCAGGTGAGGACTTTCGACCGCCTGCGGAGAGATGGCCCGCGACATGTTGTGGAAAACGTCGTACCGGGTGTTGGCATCGCCGAGGCTCTCCATGAGCGTCGGATGGGTCGCCACCGTGTGGTACGCCTCCATGAAGGCCTCCTGGCAGACCTTCCAGTTCATCGGCATGATCTTGCGCACATGAGCTGACTTCGTGCGCTTCGCAAAGGGGAGGTGGGTGAAGTGCTGGTCGATGTCGCCGAGGAAATCGGCGAGCGGCTCTGCGTTGCGGTCGGGGTTGATGAAGACGAACCCATCCCAGGTGTCGACAAGCGCTTCAGCAAGTCCGTAGTCGGCTGGCTCGACATCGGGGAAGTCCCACTGGCAGGGGATCTCCTTCAACGAACCATCGAGGTTCCAGGCCCAACCATGAAAGGGGCATCGAAGGTTGTGAGCGCCCTCGCCATCGCACGTGCGAAGCTTGCGGCCGCGGTGAAGGCACGAGTTGCGGTACGCCTTGATCTCATCTGGAGCGGTGCGAACGATAAGGAACGACAGCGTGGCGATGTCGTACACGTGGTAGTCGCCGACATTGGGAATCTCTTCTTCGAGACATGTGAGCTGCCAGACCCGGCTCCATAGTTTCTCGACTTCGAGGTCGTGCCAGGCCTTCGATGAATAGACGTGGGCAGGAACCTTGGTGTTCCCAGGAGGGAGCGGCGATTCGTTGCGGAGGACGTCGCTCACGGGATGCGAGTCGAGTTCCTGCAGTTCGGTGAGGCTGACGCCAGCGGAACGATCGGTGCCGGTAAGTACTTCAGTCATTTGGCGAGCTGCTCCAGGGAGAAGGGGATGGTTGGGTCGAGGATTTCTTGTAACTCGATGACATTGCCGTCGGGGTCGCGTCCGTAGATCGCTCGGATCTTGCCGCTTCCGAGTTTCTCCGCCGGTGCGGGAGGGCAATGAAAGGTCATTCCGGCGGCGAGTAGACGTTCGTACTCGGCGTCGATGTCGGTGACGTCGAGGCAGAAGTGGGTGTAGCCGTGATCGCATACGGGTCGGTTTGGGTCGCCCGCCTTTGGTTTTGGAGCGCGGTACTCAAAGACTTCGAGATAGGCGGTGCCTGCTTTGAGCATGACCTGGCGGGCTGCGGAGTTCTTAAGCCCGAGGATGTTATCGACCTCAGGGCGGTCGCCATTCCACCGGGTGGACATGACAACTTCGAAGCCGAGGTGTTCGGTGTAGAACGTCACGATGCGATCGAGATCGCCCGTGGACATCGCGACGTGGTGCACTCCGTTGATCATCTCTGTTCCCCTCCGGAAGATCTAGCAACATCCTGCCAAATAATGCAGTAATTAACCAGCTGGTATGTTTAACGTAGCGATGATTTAGAGAAAAGGAAGTCCTAGCGTGACAACCACAGACCCAGCCCCGGTAGTAACTCACGGGATCCCTCGTGAGAAGGCGCCCGAACCAGTCTTGAGTTCGAAGCCGATAACCGGAGACCGGTACTACACGCCCGAGTTTGCCAAACAAGAAGCCGAGGCACTTTTCCCTCGTGTCTGGCAGGTCGCTGGCCGAGTCGACCAAATCCCTGAAGCGGGCGATTACGTGACGTACGAGATCGGGCGGGACTCGATTCTGTGCGTTCGGGGTGAAGATGACGTGGTCCGGGCCTTCTATAACGTTTGCCAGCATCGTGGGAACCGCCTTGTGTCGGCGCCCGTAGGGTCACTGGCCGGCGGCGATTTTCAGTGCGCCTACCACGGGTGGCGGTTCGGCGACTCAGGAACGTTGAACTGGGTCCCCGATGAAGATGACTTCTTACAAGGATCCCCGTGCGGTAAGCGAAACCTGGTCGAGATGCCGAGCGATACGTGGGCCGGGTTCATCTGGTTCAACATGGATCCCGACGCCAAGCCGCTTCGCGAGTGGCTTGACCCGGTGGCCGACCACCTCGACGGCTACCGCATGGAAAACATGAAGCGAACTCACTGGGTAACCGTCGAGGGCAACTTCAACTGGAAGTGCGTGCAGGACAACTTCAACGAGAGTTATCACTTGCCCTATGTGCATCCAGAAACGCTTGCGGTGATGAACGAACATCACAGTGCCTGCCAGTTTGACCTGTACGAGTCAGGCCATTGCCGCATGCTGATGCCCGGGGGCGGACCGAGTCCGCAGTACAGCGGAAGGACCGAGCGAACGTTGAAGAGTCTCGCTCAGGACTTCGAATTCTGGGACTTTGACCCCGAGCCGTATCGCGAGGACATGTCGGGCTTGCGTGTTGCATTGCAGCAACAGAAGCGTCTCTTGGGCGAAGCCAAAGGGTACGACTTCTCCAACTACTCCGACGAGCAACTCACCGACCACTATCACTACACGATGTTTCCGAACATCTCGTTCAGCATGAAACCCGATGGCTGCATTTGGCTCCGAAGCACGCCGCACCCGACCGACCCCGAGAAGTGTCTGTTCGACATGTGGTATCTCACACAGTTCCCCGAAGGGGTCACGGAGTATTACTCAAACTCCATGCACGACTTTGTGTCGATCGACGCGCAGGTTGAGCACCAGACCGGCAAGGCCGGCGAGGTGTCATGTGGTCGAGGTATCGATCAGGACGTAGCCATCTGGGACAGCCAACATGCGGGCCTTCGGTCTCGCGGATTTCAAGGCGAGTACATGCCGCACCAAGAGCGCCGTATTCGCTTCTTTCACGACAACATCGACAAACACCTCGAAATGGGCCCTCTGTAGTGGCAGACGACATTCCCCCAACTGGTGACTCGATAGCGGTCGGCGATCTGAGCGATCTCGCCGACGGCGACATGCGGTGCTTTCCCGATGTCGGCGATTACGGAATTGTCGTGTGTCGGTATCAGGGTTCGCTCTACGCGCTCGAGGACAACTGCTCACACGCTGACACGCCGCTAAGTGAGGGCCGATTCCGCGGAGCCAAAGTCACGTGTCCGCTTCATGGGGCACAGTTTGATGTTCGCGACGGCACCCATAGCGGCCCGCCTGCCTTTGAAGGTGTGGCCTGCTATCAGGTCGTTGAGTCAAGCGACGGTGTTGTTGTGATGCTCGACAGTGGCGGCAAGGAAAGTAGCGACGGATTTGGCGAAATCGGCGGACGGTTCCGCACCCGCTGAGTCCTGACGTCGGAGATGAAGCGGAAATGGAGCGGAAATGAACCGGAAATAGGGTGCGCATAGGCACGATGTTTAGAAACTGGCTTCCCGAGAGAATGCCCCAACTAATTGATCGTTTGGTATGTTCTCGTTTATGACGAACCTCCCAACCACGACATCGGAAATTACCGCCGACTGGCTCACCGAAGTGCTGCACGAATCCGGGACGCTTCCGGCTGCGGCCACGGTCTCCGCCGTCGCCATCGACCCAGCCGCAGCTGGTGTCGGATTTATGGGCGAGGTGGGCAAGCTCAACCTCACCTATGAGGGCGACTCCGGGTCGTCCCCGGCCACGATGATGGCCAAGTTCCCAACGCAATCGCCCGACATCAAAGCCATGATGCGGCCAACCCGGGTCTACGAACGTGAACACCAGTTCTACGCCCAACTGGCATCAGAGACTCCCGTGCGCACGCCCGAGATCTACCACATCACCTGCAACACCTCCGCCGACGAAAGCGTCGACGAGGAGTACCTGATTCTCATGGAAGATTTGGGACACCTGACCCTCGGCGACCAATTGGCTTCGGTATCGGTCGAACAGGCTCGCGCTGCGCTTGCTGGGCTCGCCAAACATCACGCCCGGTTCTGGAACGGGGCTGGTCTCGAAGACGCCTCGTACATCCCGGTGATCAACGGCCCGCTGAACAAGTCAGGCCAGCCGATCTACGACGCATCGCTTCCCGGATTCAAAGAGGTCTTTGCTAGTGCCTTGCGGCCCGAAATGGTGCCGTACGCCGACGCTTACGGAAAGAACCATCCGCTTCTACTCGACCTGTTTGGAGCAATGCCGCACACCCTTGTGCACTTCGATTACCGAGCCGACAACCTGTTCTTCGAAGAGGACGGCACGGTCGTGGTCATCGACTGGCAGTCGATCAGCCAGGGAGGCGGCGCCGCCGATGTGGCGTACTTCCTCTCACAGAACCTCTCGGTAGAGGACCGCCGGGCCCATGAGGATGACCTTCTCCACGGGTACCACGATGCGCTCGCCGCTGGCGGCGTAACCGGTTACAGCTACGACCAACTCTTTCAGGATTATCGGGTTGGCGTGATTTACGGCTGGATCATCCCAGTGTTCGCCGTTGGAACCCTCGACTCGTCGTCGGAACGAGCCATGGCACTTTGGACCGCAGTAATCGAACGGGTTCAGGCCGCGATCTTCGATCACAAGGCCTACGAATTCCTCGAGCTGTAGTAGCCGCACACCGCGGTAACCAAGACTCCTCAATCGAACCAAAAGGCGTAACG
>CALGZB010000068.1 GCA_937934655.1 uncultured Acidimicrobiales bacterium
TCAGGAGGCGGTTGCGGGGAGGCCGTAAAACTCTCGAGCCGACTTCGTCGTCGCAGCCGCCACGTCGGCGATTTCGACATCTTTTAGCTCGGCAACCTTCGCGCCGACCAACGACACAAACGCCGGCTGGTTTTGCTTTCCTCGATGAGGAACCGGCGCCAAGAACGGCGAGTCGGTCTCGATGAGTAACCGCTCGAGCGGGGTTACCTCGACCGCCTCGCGCACATCGACGGCGCTCTTGAAGGTCACGATTCCGCTGATGGAAATCATGGCGCCACGCGCCACACACTCAGCTGCTTCAGCGGCCCCACCGGTGAAACAATGGAACACGGTCCGGCGAGGAACCCCTTCCGCATCGAGCAGCGCGAAGGTTTCATCCCACGCCTCTCGGGTATGGATCACCAACGGAAGATCGTGTTTGTTGGCCAGCCCAACCTGCGTAGCGAACGCTGACTTCTGCTCGTCCGCTCCCGAATGGTTGTAGTGAAAGTCGAAACCCGCCTCGCCGACCGCCATAACTTTGGGGTGGTCGAGCAACGCTTCGAGACCATCGCAGCCGTGCTTTGCCTCATGGGGGTGCACGCCGGCAGTAGCCCACACATTGTCATACCGCTCGGCAAACGCGATCGACTCGAGCGACGACGCCAGGTCGCAACCAACCGTCACCAAGGTCGACACGCCGGCCGCGTCAGCTGCCGCAAGTGTTTCAACAACCGATTCGTCATCAAGGTGACAGTGATTGTCGATCCACTCGACCCCGACGGTCATGCTGAAGGCTTAAACCGGGGGAACATTGGATCGCCAATGGCAACGTCGAGCCCACCGGGGTACCCACCCCAGCCAGCAGCCGCTGGCAGCCGCTGTTCGGAAACAAGACCATCAAGACCAATCCGCTTCCACGCGACCTCCACGGCCTCAGGAATCGCGGGGCTCGCCATGATCGATGCGATCCGAATGACTTCGAGCGCGTTGCCCATAACGGCATCGACTTCGGGGCCGGGGTCCATCTTCCATGGCTCCATCTCGGCGAGGTACTCATTGGTCTCACGGAGAAGACGCCAGGTTGCGTCGAGCGCCGCCGACGGCTGGACCGAATCCCACGCTGTCGCCGCTTCGGCATAGGCGGTCGCGGCAGCAGCACTGAGCGAAGCGTCAGCGGCTGGGGCCGGCCCAACGCCACCGCACTTCTTCCCGACCACGGTCGCTACGCGAGAAACCAGGTTGCCGTAGGTGTTGGCCAGGTCGGTGTTAAACGCCTCGACGATACCTTCGTAGCTGAAGTCGCTATCGGGGCCAAAGGAGTGGTTGCGGAGCATGGCGTACCGAAAGCCATCGACGCCAAAGTCGCCCACGAGCTCTTCGGGCGTGATGGCCGTCAGGCCGCCTGTCTTGCTCATCTTCTCGCCGCCGAGAAGCAAGAATCCGTGTACGTGAAGTTCGGGGAGTGGCTCGATGCCAGCTGCCATCAACATCGCTGGCCAGTAGACGCCGTGGAACCGAAGGATGTCCTTGCCCAAGATGTGATGAACAGCTGGCCACCACTCGTCGAAGCGTTCCTCGTCGGCACCAAAGCCAAGCGCTGTCGCATAGTTGATGAGCGCGTCGTACCAGACATAAAAGACATGGTCGGTGTCCCACGGGACCGGCACGCCCCACGAGATCGACGTTCGGGTAATCGAGACATCGTCAAGGCCTTGTCGCACGATGCCGAGCGCCTCATTGCGATAGCCAGTGGGCCGAATACTGTTTCTCCCAGACCCAGACCCATCGGTATCGCCACCTTCAGCGTCGCTGCCCTCGAGCCATGCGGTGAGCTGATCGGTAAAGGCCGACAACTTAAAGAAGTAGTTGTCCTCGACCATGTGCTCCACCGGCCGCTTGTGGATCGGACAATTGCCGTCGACCAGATCATCTTCGACGTAGTACGCCTCACAAGGAACGCAGTAGTCGCCCTCGTAGGTATCGGCATAGATGTAGCCGTTGTCGTAGGCCTTCTGAAGAAGTGCCTGGACTGCCTGATGATGGCGAGGTTCGGTGGTGCGGATGAAATCGTCGTTGGAGATGTTGAGCATCTTCCACGTGCTGGCGAAACGTTCACTGGTGCGGGTCGCATGCTCCAGCGGCTCGAGGCCACCATCTTCAGCAGCCCGCTGAATCTTGAGACCGTGCTCGTCGGTGCCGGTAAGAAAGAACACGTCATCGCCCAACAAACGATGCCACCGCGCCACGGCATCAGCATTGAGGGTTGCATACGCGTGTCCCACGTGGGGCACGTCGTTTACGTAATAGATGGGCGTCGTGATGACGAATTTGGAACCGGGAATCTCAGTGCTGGACACGCCCCAAGGCTAACGGCTCCGAGACTCACCCGACGTCGCGGAAGCTCGGTTCATCATCGGCCGCTGCGTCGAGCTCGAGGGTCTCGAACTCGGCGTCGCCGAATCCCATCTGCTCGCTCGTAACATCGCGAAGCCCATTTGTTGCGGGCATTGCGGTGAGAATATCGGCGGTTTGTGGTTCGGCGAGCATGTTCTGGGCTTCGAGGTCGAGGACATCGTCGATGCCGGCCTGAGCCCGCACCTGGTCGACTTTGTCGAGCTTCTTCTCGAGCACCCGGCGCCGGGTTCCAGACAGCTCATCAAACGACTTGTTCATCGTGGCGAGTTGCTTGCCAACCTTGTCGAGCGCTGCGCTGAACTTTGTCCACTCGTCGCTGAACGAACCAAGCACCTGAAGGATCTCGGTGGAAGTCTTTTCGACCATGAAGCTGTCGATGGCTTGGCGGATGACACCAAGAACCGCAAACAGCGTGGTGGGCGAACAGAGGACCACGCTCTGGCTGAGTGCGTAGTCGAGCAACGCTCCGTCATGTTCGTGAATGAAGCCGTAGACACTCTCGTTAGGGATGAACAGCAAGACGTACCCGACGGTGGAGTCGGAGTTCTGGTAGTCGCGTGGGTGGAGTTCTTTAATGCGAGCCCGAACGTCGCGCACGAAGGTCTTGGCGGAAAGCGAGCGATCGTCGTCGGTATCGGCTTCGAGAAAGCGGAGGTAGTTGTCGATCGGGAACTTGACGTCCATATGCAGCAGCTGATCGCTGGGGAGCAAGAAGGTGAAGTCGGGGGTGGTTCCGCCATCGAGCTTTGCTTGCTTGCGGTAGTTGATGCCCTCGATGAATCCAGCGGCACGCAAGACATCGTCGGCCATACGTTCGCCCCACTGACCGCGCGACTTTGGACTGGCCAAAGCGGACCGAAGCTGACCGGTGGTCTCGACCAGTGCCTGCTGGTCCCTGGCGGTCGACTCGAGACGTTCGACCAAAAGGCCGTGCTGCTCGGCCCGCTCGTTCTGCAGCGACCCAACCAGTTTGCGAAGCGCCGCCATTTCGCCCTTCATGTTTCCGACCTGCTCGCCCATCAGCTTGGACATACCGCCGACGCTCTCGCCGACAGTTGCGCCCATGCCGTCGACCTTTTGGCCCACAACCTGATCGACAGCCGACAGCTTTTTGTCGAGGGTGTCGACGATGCCGTTGATCTTCTGATCGAACGTCTCGGACCGAACCGCCATTTCGCGCTGGCCACCCTCGAGATGCGTAGCGAAGGTATCGCTCGCCACGGCGATAGCCCGCTCGACCGTGTTGGCCACCTGGGCTTCGTTGGTAACGGTGAGCTGACCAATCGCAGCCGTTACCGCAGCCTCAACCGCTTGATCTCGTTGCGCCTCGGATTCGATCTGCGCAATCTGCGCGGCTTGCGCAGCAGCCTGCGTGGTCGCGCGGGTGGCGCGATCGATAAGAAACCACAAAATGAGCGCAAGAACGAGAACGGAAAGGACGGCAACGAGCAAGAGAAGAACCATGACTCCACCATAAAGATGGGGTGTGACACGGTCGGGGATGTACCAACTTTCGCGGCGTAACCAAACGTCTGACTTTCAAAGGGGCTATCTGGCCCAATCTTCGTGAATCTGACCCAAAACAGGGGTCATGGCTATGCAAACGGCACCCGTCCGCCGATGAATAGGTAAACCCCAGGAGAAATCATGTCCGAAATCAACGCATCTTCCGCAGCGGCACTTTTTCACACAGCATCGCTTTGGCTCCGCCGTCACATCTCGTCAGAGCGCGGCGCATCGCTGGTTGAGTACTCGCTTCTGATCGCCCTCATCGCGGTTGTCGTCATTGGATCCGTCACCTTGTTTGGTGGGTCCGTCAACAGCAACTTCAGTACCGTGGCGTCCGAAGTCGGTGGCTAGTCCTCGCCGAGAACCCGTTACTCGCTGAGCGCAAGCATCAGCTGGTAAACCCGCCGCCTCGCCGCACCAGTAGATGCCGAAACGGCATCGACGGCATCGCGACCGGACCGACCGGTTTCCAGCTCGGCTCGAAGCGCCTCAACGAGCTGTTCATCGGTGGCATCGGCCGCCGGTTCGGCCCCATCGAGCACGATGACGAACTCGCCGATCTCGTGCTCTGGCGCCCACACCAACGCTTCGTCGAGCGATCCGCGAAACACTTCTTCATGCATCTTGGTGAGTTCACGGGCAAGCGCAACCCTTCGGCCGCCACCGCAGGCCGCCTGCAGGTCCGTAAGCGTTCGAACCACCCGGTGAGGGGCCTCATAGAGCACCGTTGTCCGAAGCTCTTCAGCGACGACAGCTAGGCGTGCCGATCGATCTTTTCCCTTGCGGGGCAAAAACCCCTCGAAACAAAAGCGCTCGCCCGAAAGCCCGCTAAGCACCAACGCTGACGACATCGCTGTCGGACCCGGCACTACTTCTATCGGGAGCCCCCGTTCGGCCGCTGCGGCCACGAGTCGCTCACCCGGGTCCGAAATACCCGGCATTCCGGCGTCGCTCACCAGTGCCACTACTTCCCCACCGGCGACACGGTCGAGCAAAGGATCTCGCTGGTCGTACTCGGTGTGGTCGTTGACCGTTACCAGCGGCCGTTTGGCGATGTTCATCAGTTGCAGCAGCCTGCCGGTTCGACGGGTGTCTTCGCAAGCGATGACGTCGCAGGACGTGAGCACCTCGACCGCACGCGGCGACATATCACCGAGATTGCCAATGGGTGTTCCCACCAGCACGAGCTTTCCGGTCATAGCCATACCTCGAGGTTGATGTCGGGCACGATGCCCCATTGGGCAAAGGAGCCAACAGCGGCTTCGATCACCTGCGTCACCGAGCGATCTTGCGCAACGACCGACCCGCGATTCGGTTGCCGGGTGCAAACCTCGGTAACCCGCAGGTCGTCGGTGCAGAACGCAACATCGATAGGGAACCGCATACCGAAGGTGTGGATCGATCGAACCGGCCTACCGGCACGAATGAGCAAGGCGCCGTCAAACGATGACCGGGCCATCAACCCTGTAAGCCGCGACCAGAAGCCGTCGGCGATTTCAAGGGTGGCGACCCACTGGCCGTCAACGAGAAGACCCTTACCAACAGGACCTTTGACAGCGGGGCTGGTCATCGATCAGACGTTGAACCTGAACTCGAGGACATCGCCATCCTGCACCTCGTAGTCCTTACCTTCACTGCGGATCTTGCCGACGTCGCGGGCGGCGGCGTGCGAGCCCAGTTCGAGTAGTTCATCCCACTGGATGGTTTCGGCCCGAATGAAGCCGCGCTCGAAGTCGGTGTGAATAACGCCAGCAGCTTGCGGGGCGCTGGATCCCGCCCGGAAGGTCCATGCACGAGACTCTTGTTCGCCGGTGGTGAAGTACGTCCGCAAACCGAGCACGTGATACGCCGAACGCACGAAACGAGGCAGTGCGCCTTCGCCGAGGCCAAGGCCTTCGAGCATTTCAGAACGTTCGTCGGCGGGAAGCAACGCAGCCTCAGCTTCGAGTTGGATACACGCGCCAAATACCTGGGCCACCTGAAGCTCTTCGATAACCGGGGCGATAATTTCGTCGACCTGATCGAGCTGCTCTTCGTCGATGTTCACCACGGCCAAAACCGGCTTGTTGGTGAGCAGGAAGTACGGCTTGAGCGCTTCGCGATCGTCGGCCTTCATCGAGCTGCGATAGAGCGGCGTGCCCTCTTCGAGAAACTCCTTGGCGATCGTGAGATAGCGAACATCTTCGAGCAGCGACTTGTCGCCTTTTGACTGGCGGGTCTTGCGGTCGATCTGCTTTTCGACCGCATCGAGGTCGGCAAGACTCAGCTCGATCTCGAGAACCCGCAGGTGTTCGAGCGGGTCGGTTGGGCCGGGCACGTCAGTGTCGACAAAGGCGCGGAGGACAAACACGATGGCGTCAACTTCACGAATTCCGCCAAGGAACATATTGCCCAGGCCTTCGCCCGAGTGTGCCCCTTCGACCAGACCGCCGATGTCGTTGAACTGCACACTCGCCGGGATAACCGACTTCGATTTCGACATTTCGGCCAGCTTGTCGAGGCGATCGTCGAAGATCTTGGCGACGCCGACGTTGGGGTCGGTTGTGGCAAAGGCATACGGCGCGGCAAGCGCTCCGCCACCCGTGAGTGCGTTGTAGAGAGATGACTTGCCGGCGTTTGGGAGGCCGACGAACCCGAAGCGTTCCATAGCCCGCCAAGGTTAGTCAGGCGGCGACGTGATCTTCGCTGCGGGCCGAGGGTTGGCCGCCGCTACCGGCCGGCGATTTGCGGCGTACCAGCAACTCGGTCAGTCGGCCTCGAAGCCACCGGCCTGCGGGCTCTTCGATCGCCTTGTTCAAGATGCTGGCCAGAACCATCACCGACACCAGCACGGCGGCAAGCGCTACGTACCGGTTCATCCGGCCGTCGAGTTCGTTGAGCAGTAGGTAGCCGACGTGTTGATGAACCACATAAAGCGTGTAGGTCAAGGCCCCCAGCGACAGAAAGGCCGGCCGCTGGAGCCAGCCGGTGAGGTTGAAGGCAACGGCGGCAAACACGGCAAAGAAGAGCACGACCAATCCAACCGTTATCAGCATCGAGTACTCGACCTCGAGAATCCGGCCCAGACGTCGAGCTTCGATGCGGGACCAGCGAAGTGCCAGAAGCCCATTTGCTCCGAGTAACAGGATCCGGGCCGGGGTAACACCACGCGACCGGATGAGGAAGAACAACGCGCCAGCGATGAAGTAGTGCGCATAGGTAGGGAAGACCAGCATGTCGAGGAGCTTGATCATCGAGAACGAAATCCGGGTGCCAAGCGCCGAGATCACCACCATCACCAGCGTCCAAACGCCAAGGACAAGGTCGACTCGGCGAAACGCTTTGACCGCTATGAGGACCGCAATGATTGCGTAAAACCGCAGCTCAACAAACAGCGACCAATACGCCGAGTCGATGTGAGGTTCGCCAAACACGTTGGGGGCCATGGTGACGTTGGCGAGGAACTGCGGAAACGTAAAGGTGAAGATGCTGTAGCCGCCAAGCGCCAACGTGATGACCGCGGTAACGGCCAGACCTGCCCAAAACGCCGGGTACAGGCGAGATACTCGCGACACAAAGAACTCGGGAACCGACCGGTTCAACGCACTCATCAAAATCACGTAGCCGCTGATCATGAAGAAGAAGTTGACGCCCAGATAGCCGTAGCGGCTGACCTCGCCAACTGCGTCAAAGCGGGTCACCATTGCTCCATCGCCAGCCTCGACGCCGCGGAATGTGAAGTGGTACGCCACAACGGCGAGCGCAGCAACGAACCGAAAGAGGTCGAGGTCGTACTGGCGCGCTGGTTTCAGGGCGGTTGGCGGCGTTGAAGACATCACTGCTGTGATCGACCGATCTCGGCCTCTCCTTTACTGGCCCTTTCCGGTCCTTTGCGGGAGAGCCGCTGTTCGGAGAATCGCGCTAGGAGTTACCCTTAGAGGACATGAGCACCACCAGTTCTGCCAGCCCTAGTGGGGCGATCGCCACCGCACTCGACCGAGCGGTGTACCTCCTCGACCGCGAACTGGCACCCTCACAGAAAATCCGGGCGTTTCGCCGAGCTGCCGATGTTGCGGAAGAAGTCGGTATCGACGAGATCGAGGCACGAGTCCAGGCCGGCACGCTCACCGATCTCGATGGCATCGGTCCTAGCTCCGGCCGAGTCATTTCCGACGCCGTGCTGGGAGTCGACGATGGCTACCTTGCCGACCTCGACCAACGAACCACGATCACTGCAGGTGTCGGAGCCGATCTTCGAGCTGCGCTTCGCGGCGACTGTCACAGCCATTCCACCTGGAGCGACGGCGGCGCCGAGCTCCCCCGCATGGCCGAAGCCGCAATTGCGCTCGGCCACGAATATTTGGTGGCCACCGACCACTCCGCCCGGCTCACCATCGCCCACGGACTCGACGAAACCCGCCTCCAAAACCAGCTCGACGAAATCGCTGCGCTCAACGAGAAACTCGCACCGTTTCAAATCCTGTCGGGCATGGAGGTCGACATCTTCGAAGACGGCAGCCTCGATCTGAGCGACGACTTCCTCGGACGCCTCGATGTCGTTGTGGCCAGCGTGCACTCGAAGATGAAGATGCCCTCCGACGCGATGACCCGCCGGATGGCAACGGCGGTGGCCAACCCCCACGTCGACATCCTCGGCCACTGCACCAACCGGAAACTCTCGGGAGGTGGCCGACCCCCATCGGAGTTCAACGCCGAAATCGTGTTCGCCGCGTGCGCGCAGTTCGATACCGCCGTCGAAATCAACTGCCGACCTGAGCGCCAAGATCCGCCCGAGGAGCTCCTTGCTCTCGCAATCGAGTGGGATTGCAAGATTGCCATCAACACCGACGCCCACGCCCCCGGCCAGCTCGAATGGCAACCCTACGGCTGCGACAAAGCGGCAGCGTTGGGCGTGCCGGTAGAGAACATCATCAATACCTGGCCCGCCGACGACCTCGTCGCGTGGACAAAAACCCACGCAACCTTCTAGGTCTTTACTTCGAGCCGGCTTTGGCGGCGAGGTTCTGGCGGGCTTCGACGTGAATAGGGTGCCTGGAACCCTATTCAGTTCGGGACCTGCGTTACTGCGGAATCTTGCAGGCGTCGGTTGAGCCGGGAAGGCGGTAGCGGTACTTCGCCACGAGCGAATAGACCGGAGCAGCAAGCCACGAAACTGGCGGCGCCGCCAGAATCGTTCCAGCAACCACCCAAGGCATGCCAGTGAACTTCAGCGACTTTGCAATTGCATCGTGACCGCGAAACAAGGTGCCATCAGGGTCGACCCAATAGGCCGCAGTGGTCACGTCATCAACGGTCAGGTTTAGCGCCGCAAGGTCGAGAGACTGCCAGGGCGCGACAACGACTTGGCCATCGGGTTCACCATTGAGCACCCCGCCAGGAGCGGACATGATCCGCATCAACCAGCTGGCGCTCGTGGTGCAAAAACCGCAATCTCCGTCATAGATGAGCACACACTAAGTATGCCCGAACGACGGGGAATCCTCTAGCTGTTGCGACCGATGTTTGGCTTGCGACCGTGGTTGGCCTTGCTGCGGCGAGCCTTGGCCTTCTTCTTCTGCGTACGCTTCGACATAAGGGTTCCACGTTAACGCCAAGATACGACAGTGCCGACATTGGGCAGACAAAACTGCTACACCTTGGTCATGATTCTCGCCGCTGAGCCAGCAACCGGTTGGGCCCTTACCGGCTACATCTTTCTCATTCTCCTTATGTTGGGCGTGATCGTGCTCATCGGATACGCGCTCTACCGGTTCGGCATGTGGTTTGTCACGATCTGGTACGGCGACCGATTTGACCTCGGCGATCAATCCGATCCCTCTACCTAGTTTTTCTGGCGCGGAGTTTTTCTGGCGCGGAGTATTTCTAAGGGCGGAGTGTTTCTAAGGGCGGAGTGTTTCCGGGGCGTGATATTTGTCCGCCGCTGGGACACGTCGATGTTGAGATGCTATTTTCCGCGCGGCGGCTTTGCACCGTTGAAATCTGAAGAGCTGGCAACACCGCCCGCTTGAATGCCCTGGAGGGGTTCATGTTTAAGAAATTGTGGCTGTTACTAGCCATCCTTAGTTCGTTTGCGCTCGTCGCAGCCGCTTGCGGTAGCGACGACGCGGTTTCGACCGATCCGGCGACCGACGACACCGATTCGGGTGACGAAGAAGCCGGCGACGAAGACGCGATGGAAGAAGAAGCCGCAGCCGAGAGCGACACCAGTGTCGGCCTCGTCTACGACATCGGTGGCCGTGGCGACCTTTCCTTCAACGACAGCGCAGCTGCCGGCCTCGAGAAAGCAGACGCCGACCTCGGCATCAGCTTCACCGAAGCATCCCCAAACAACGACGGATCAAACCGGGCCGAGCTGCTTCAGCTCGCCGCCGACGGTAACCCCATCGTTATCGGCGTCGGATTCCTCTTCGCCGGCGACGCAGCCACAGTCGCTGCCGAGAACCCAGACACCAACTTCGCGGTCGTCGATGATGCAATGCTCGACTTCAGCCAAGACCCACCCGTACCGTTCGGCGACAACGTCGCAGGCCTGATCTTCGCTGAAGAGCAGGGCTCCTACCTCGTAGGCGTTGCCGCTGCTCTCAAGACCGAGACCAACAAGCTTGGCTTCATCGGTGGCGTTTGCTGCTTCGGTCTCATCGAGAAGTTCGAAGCCGGATTCCGCGCTGGCGCACTGTCAGTGAACCCCGACATCGAGATCGTTGCTTCGTACATCACCGAAGCTCCTGACTTCGACGGCTTCAACCAGCCTGACCGTGCAAACGTCATCGCCACCACGATGTACGACGAAGGCGCAGACATCATCTACCACGCCGCAGGCGGCGCCGGTAACGGCATGTTCCAGGCAGCCAAGGACTACAGCGAAGACAACGGCTCCAAGGTATGGGGCATCGGCGTCGACGCCGACCAGTACAACACCATTGGTAACGTCGACGCGAGCCTCCAGGAATACGTCCTTACCTCAATGCTCAAGCGCGTTGACGTTGCGGTCTTCGAAATCCTCAGCTCGCAGAACAGCGGCGCATTCGCAGCTGGCCCCAACGTCTATGACCTCTCGGTCGACGGCGTGGGCTACTCCACCAGCGGTGGTTTCGTTGACGACATCGTCGACCAGCTCGAGGAAGCCAAAGCAGCAATCATTGCTGGCGACGTTGTCGTACCAACCGACCCAACCGAGGTTGGCGGCTGATACAGCCCTAACGAAAGCGATTTCGTAACAAGTAG
>CALGZB010000069.1 GCA_937934655.1 uncultured Acidimicrobiales bacterium
AGGTCGAGAGCGACCCAGTAGTAGTGCGAGTACCGCTTCTAGCAACCGACGTTCATGACCTCGACGGCATGAACCAGCTAGGCACCAAAATCTTCCCCACCTAACCCGAACTCGTACACCCAGAGCGTGCCAGGGCAACCAGATCCTGGACCAGTTCGTGGTTTTTGGTGGAGGTTTTGGCTAGCCGGTGGTGCGAGCCTTGTTGAGCCAACGGTCGACGGCGCGACGGTTCTCTCTGATCCAGGTTGCCGCCAGCTGTTCGACCTGTCGTTGTGATCCATCTCCGTTTGCCTGCTCGTATTGAAAAGCGCTGGCATCGCTCGTCGGGATACGGGCAGCATCAAGCAATCTTGCGATAGCCGGGTGCGCCTCGAGAAAAGCGGTGTTCGCCGTCGGCGAAATTGCCGAGCTATCGATCCCGGTAAAGCAGGGGCTGCGAACACAATGCTGCTTTGGCGCTGGCAATTGGCCAGGCTCGACCGGCCCACCTTCGTAGGGAAACGGTGATGGCGGGTTTTCGAAGCCAAGCCAAAGGACATCTTGACCAGGCGGAAGTTCGTGATCGTACGGCGACGGACCCCACGTGAAGTAGATGGTCGGTTCACCAGCTCGAATCCGGTCGACGGCCTCGGCAAACATCGCGTCGTACCCATAGGTGAGCTGCTCGAACACCACATCCGTCCAACCCATCTCATCGAGAAGGTGATTGACCTCCTCGTCGCACCTCCAGTCGGTAGGACAACCGTAGATCTCTGCGACACCGTTGCCATCGCGGTCGAGCGCAGCCAGAAGTTCGGGGCTCCGGGCGACGTCTTCAAAAGAGTTGATGTTGTAATTTTCGGCAGCTGCCCGGTCGATCAGCATTCCTTGAGGTTGCGACACATAGCCATCGAGCTTTTTGAGGTAATCACCAATGGGCGTTCCGTCGGCACGGTCGCCCTCCCACCAGGTGTAGTGACCCGGGTACCAACTGTTCATCCAGAAATCGATCTCGCCTTCCGCCATCTGGTTGTAAGCCAGGTCTGGTGACAGTTCGAGTTCGGCTGGGTTGCTGACCTCGTAACCAAGCTCTTCGGCCACCTGGTGCATGATCTCAGCCTGGATATAACCCGAACCCCAGTTCGCGCGGGCCATCGTTACCGAAAAGTAGCGACCTGGAAACACCGAGCCGGACTCGCAGGATTTCACTCGGCGAACCTTGCGCTCGTCATCGCATTTGTCGGTGCCGCTACCTCCGACCAGGACATCGCTGCCCGGGTTTCCGAACAGCCGATCCTCGCCACTCTTGCCGAGCAACCGATCTTTGCCACGGCCACCGAACAGCGCGTCGTCGCCCGCCGATCCGTTGAGTCGATCATTGCCCCGACCGCCGAGGAGAATGTCGTTTCCGATGCCACCACGGAGTTGGTCGTTGCCGTTTAGGCCGCACACCACATCGTTTCCGGCGCCCGCATCAATAACATCGTCGGCGGCGGTTCCGAGGATGACGTCGTCGCCCGCAGTGGGTTGGTCGCCCGCTCCGATATCGACCGTCACAGTGCGCCCTCGACAGTACTTAGCCGATGCCTGGGCTTCGGCGGGAGCGCCAAGGGTGGTCAGCAGCGCGGCGACCAAGGCCGCAACGAGAGCTTCAGCAAACGGTCCGAATAGCGTTCGACGTGACATATCGTCATGGTACGTGTCACGGGTGAGTCTTGCGAACGACGTTGGAACTACGGGAGTTTTGGCGCAGCCGAAATCTCCGTTAGTGAGCGCAGCGAACGGCTAGGACTGCATCTCGGGGTTGTTGAGCGCAGCTACAGCTTCTTCGACGGTTTCGGTTACCGGCACGATGCGGTCGAATCCGGTGGTCTGAAGAAGTCGGGTAAGGGTCGCACGAGCGCTCACGACCGCCACGGCACCATCGTTGTCGCGAACCCGGCGGATTCCGCCGATGAGCGCGCCAAGACCAGCTGAGTCCATGAACGGAACCTCAGAGAGGTCGATGAGTAGCTGCGGGGTCTCGGCCAGCTCAGTTAGCTTCTCGCGAAAGTCACCAACGGTGTAGGCATCGAGCTCACCCACAGGGCGAGCAATGGTGTAGCTATCAGTGATCTCGATCTGAATCTCGAGCACAAATACTCCTCAGTACGTTTCGGAAGAACCGAATCCGGAAATAACAGGGTAGCTGACCCTCACGAGTGAGACGTCACGGCCAACCGAATGGTTCAGTGAAATCAAACACGGTGTCAGGCTTCGCATTCTGGGGCGCTACTCTTGGCGGATGGCCAATGTTCTCCTTGCCACCGACGCCGACTGGCTCTACGACGAAGTCGACGCCGCGCTTAGCGCCGATCACCAGGTATTTCGTGTCCGCGAGGGCACTCATGTACCGAAGGCAATGCTCGAGGTCGACCCCGACCTGGTCATGCTCGATCTGCAGATCGGCAACATGGGTGGCATGGCCACCAGCCTTTTGGTGAAACAAGAAGGCCGTGAAGGTCGACTACCGGAATGTCCGGTTTTGATGTTACTCGACCGCGAAGTCGACACCTTTCTGGCTACACAGAGCGAAGCCGACGACTGGCTCGTAAAGCCGCTCGACTCGTTCGGCATTCGCCGCAAGGCAAAAGAGCTCATCGAAAGCGCCGTAGCGGCGCTCGAAACCAGCGACGACTAACTCGTCGCTCCTCAGCCCTGCAAGAATCAAGCCAAATTTATTCGTGACCCTGGGATTCCTATGACTGCACGTGACCGACTCAGTACAACTGGCGCTTGGTACTTCACCGAGACCATGACCGCTACCGATGCCGTGAGCTTTGCTCAGCGCATCGAATCACTCGGGTACTCGACCCTGTGGTTGCCGGAAACGCTCGGTCGCGACCCAATGGCCCACATTGCGTGGCTGTCGAGCCAAACCTCGACCCTCACCTTTGCCACTGGCATCGCCAATATCTTCCACCGCCACCCCGGCTTCATGAAGCAGTCGGCCGACACGTTGGCCGAGCAGACCAACGACCGGTTCGTGCTGGGCATGGGCGTGTCGCATAAGCCAATGGTCGCCGATCTTCGCGGCCTCGATTATTCGAAGCCGCTTTCGACCATGCGCGACTACATCGCAGCGATGGACGCCTCGCTCTACATGGCGCCGCCGCCAGCTACTCCCCCAGCTCGGGTCATTGCTGCGCTTGGTCCAAAGATGCTCGAGCTCGCTGCCGAGACCACCGACGGGGCACACCCGTATTGGTCCACTCCTGAACACACGGCAATGGCGGCAGAAATTCTCGGCCCCGACAAACTCTTGTGTGTTGAGCAGAAGGTTTGCCTGACAACCGACAAGGACGCCGCCTACGCCGCTTCCGATGCCGCGCTCAGCATCTACGACTCGCTCCCCAACTATCGCAACAACTGGAAGCGCCTTGGCTTTTCCGACGAGGAGATCGACGCACGGGCACCTCGTTTCGTCGATGCCGTCGTGGCATGGGGCGACGAGAACGCACTGCAGAAGCGAGTCGACGAACACTATGCGGCCGGCGCAACTCACGTTTGTGTGCAGCCACTCAACCCCGACCTAGCGGCCGGCGCATCACCTCACTGGGAAGCCTTCGAGGCTCTTGCCCCCGGAAACTCAACGGATAGCTGACGTATCGATGACAAGGTCCACTGAGTTTCAGGAAGCCGGCCTGTTGGGCGTAGCCCAACCCACTCGGCTTCCCGGAAGCTGATGCGTCAATCGATTCGCTCGTCGGGCGCCGGTAAAGAGGGCGTCGCCAAACCGTTCCTCCGCATGATCGCTTCGCCGCGTGCTGGGTTGGTTGTGATCACCCCGGCTGAGATGCCAGGCGATTGGTCGGCGATCCCGGATTCGGGCAACACCGAGGACGCTCTGGGCCATGCCCTTGGTTGGACGCTCGAGGTCGGTCGCAAGGAACTCCTGCTGCTGAACCCATTGGGCGAAGGCCTGGTCAAGACCCCGCTTCCAGACTTGGAAGCCGGTTGGCTGCAGGCGATTCGCGAAGACGGCAGTTGCGCGGTGTTTCTTGCGCCGCCCGATGCCGACGGCGGACCGGTCGACGGCATCATCAAGACCGCTGCTCTCGGCCACGCTGGCCGGGCAGCATCAGTGCGCGGATCGGTGGCCGACGACTACGGCAAGACCGATCCGGTGGGCCGAAACCAGCCGTGCCCCTGCGGCTCAGGCAAGAAGTACAAACACTGCTGCGGCAAGTAGCTCTACCAAACCTTCATAAGGCTGCGCGGCCAAGGGTCCACCTCTAGGGGGAGACGAAGATCCGCCTTCGGCACGACGACACCGACCTCAGCGTTGTTCACAATTGAGGTAGTCGAGAACGAAGGTCTGGCCTGATGCATTTGAAGACGTTGCTAGCGATGTTGGGAAGCGGGTTGCTGTTGAGCGCCTGCTCCGTGCCGTATTTCTCCGGCGAAACGATCGATGGTTCGGGCACCCAGAGCACGGTGGTTTATGACGTCAGCGACTTCGATGCGTTGTCGGTCCGGGCGGATCTTGATGTTGTCGTCGAGATCGTCGACGGCTCCAAGACACTCGTCGAAATCACCATCGACGACAATCTGCACGAAGAACTCGACGTCGATGTGAACGACGGAGCACTGATCATCCAACCCGAGGCGGACAAGCTTTTGAGGCACACCAAACAAGTCGTTGTGCGCATCGAGGGTCAAGACCTCGACAAGTTTCAAGCGGCGAGCGATAGTCGACTCACGGTCGAGGCTCCGCTGGCTGATGCGATTCGGCTCGAGGCAAGTAGCGATGCCAGGATTTTGGCGATCGTCGATGTCGATAAGCTCGACATCAGCGCGAGAAGCGACGGCCGGATCGACGTTACGGGCCGAGCCGATGATCTCTCGGTGAACTCCTCAAGCGATGCTGTTGTTCGGGTCGACGTCGATTCGGCCCGAGCGTCGATCGAGGCAAGAAGCGACAGCCAAATCGAGCTCGACGGCACGGTCAAGCAGGTTGATGTCTCGACGAGCTCGGATGCTTCGGTCAAGATTCGCTCTACCCAGATTGTCGATGTCTCGGTCGAGGCGTCGAGCGACTCGATCATCGAAGTCAGTGCGTCTGGCACGGTTACCGGGCAAGCTCGATCCGATTCCAAGATCCGCGTCGGCGGCGATGCACGGGTTGAGGTGACCACAAGCTCCGATGGCACGATCGAGCGCCTTCGCTAGCGATTTGGTCGGGTAGGCGGGATTTGAACCCACGACCTCTTCGTCCCGAACGAAGCGCGCTACCAAGCTGCGCTACTACCCGTGGGGCGAGACCTTATCGCGGAAACCTCACCATTCCGACAGTCGGGCCGAAGGGGTGTTGCGTACCGTATGTACTGATATGTCAGACCCCCTCGAGCAACTCCGCAGCGGCATCCAGACCGCATTTCGTCGCACCATAACCGGTAGCGATGAAGTGCCTCCTGTCTATGAACGCACCGACGACGGCCTCTTTGGGCCCGACAGCGTCGCCTGGGTTGTGCATGGCGATATCGCCACCCTCATCGGGGGTTTGCGATCGCTCTTTATGCAGACGCTGCATCCGTTGGCCACCGCTGGGGTGGTCGATCACAGCAACTACAAGGGTGATCCGCTTGGCCGCCTGCAACGTACCGGCCAGTTTGTCGGCACCACCACCTACGGTTCAACTGCCGATGCCCAGCAGATCATTCGTATGGTGCACAACATTCATAAGAAGGTCGTTGGTACAGCTCCCGATGGCCGACGCTACGAGGCCAACGATCCTCACCTGCTCGAGTGGGTGCACATCACCGAGGTCGACAGCTTCCTTCGCGGCGCAATTTCGTATGGCACTACCCCGATCGACCGGGATGCCGCCGATCGCTATGTCGATGAGATGGCCATCGTGGCGCAAGGCCTTGGCGTCGAGCGTCCGCCCCGTTCGGTCGCCGCCCTGGCTCAGCGGCTCGAGGACTACCGCCCCGAGTTGAAGGTCGGGTCGCAGGGTCGCGAGATTGTCCGTTTCCTGCTCTACCCCGATCTGCCGCTTGCGGCCCGTCCGCTACACGGCATCATCACCGCCGCCGGCATTGGGATGCTGCCTGGTTGGGCTCGTCGCATGCTGTGGCTGCCACTTTCACCCGGCGCAAATCCACTCGTGGTTCGACCCGCAGCAACCGCCCTCGTAAAGGCCCTCGGCTGGGCACTAGATGTCCCCGACGAGGTCGCTGAGGCACGTCGCCGACTCGCAAGCTAAGCAGATTCCGAGTTTGGGGTTGGGGGTACAGTGGCGCATGGCTGAGAGCGCTTCCAACAAACTCACTGGGCAGACTGTCGAACTGCTGCAGACGATGATTCGAAACGAGTGCGTCAATGACGGCACTCCCGAATCGGGGCAGGAAGTCCGAAATGCCGATTCGTTGCGAGCTCACCTTGAAGGTTCGGGCCTAGAGATTCAGCAATGGGAACCCACACCCGGCCGGGTTTCGATCGTGTCGCGTATCGAAGGCAGCGACCCTTCGGCGCCGAGCCTTTGTTTGATGGGCCATACCGACGTTGTTCCGGTCAACCCCGACGGGTGGTCGAACGATCCCTTTGGCGGCGAGCTGATTGCGAACTCTGATGGCACCGACGAGGTTTGGGGCCGGGGTGCAGTCGACATGCTGAACATCACCTCGTCGATGGCAGTTGCCTTTCGCCACCTAGCCGACACCAACTTCCGCCCAAAGGGAGATCTGATTTTCTTTGGTGTGGCCGATGAGGAGTCGGGGTCGGCGCATGGCGCTCAGTGGTTTGCCGACAACGAACCCGACGCAATTCGAGCCGACTATGTGCTTACCGAAAGCGGCGGCCTGCATTCAAGTGGCGACGGCAAGCACCAAGTCGGCATGGTCATCGGTGAGAAGGGCGTGGCCTGGCGCAAGCTTCGGGTGCGGGGAACGCCTGGACACGGGTCTCGACCGTTCAACGCCGACAATGCGCTCATTAAGGCAGCGGCTGTGGTGCAACGCATCGCCGAGTATTCGCCGACGCCGCAGTTTCACGAACTCTGGACCCAGCAGGTTCGCTCGATGAAACTCAACGACGAGATGAAGGCCGCCCTCCTCAATCCCGACACCATCCAAGAGACGCTCCGGGCGATGCCTTCGAAGGGGGCTGCCGGGCACCTTTGGAGCTGCAGCCACACCACGTTCTCACCCAACCTGGTGTCGTCGGATCACGTCATGAAGACCAACGTCATTCCCGACCAGGTCGATATCAATGTCGATATTCGCACCATGCCCGGTGACGATGCCGACGCGGTGCAGGCTCATCTTGATGCAGCGCTCGGAGACCTTGCCGATCAGGTCGAGGTAGAGATCATCATGAACGACCCGGCCAGCATCAGCCGAACCGATACGCCGCTGTGGTCCAGCCTGCAGAAGGCGGTGAGCAACCACTTCCCCACTGCCAATATCGAGGGACAGCTCATCGTTGGGTTCACCGATTCGCGGATCTTCCGCAACATGGGCTCTACCGCATATGGTGCCGGGTTGTTCAGCCCCGATCTCGACCCAGCGGCATACGGTGCGATGTTCCACGGCAACGACGAGCGGATCGATGTCGAGTCGTTGCGCCTCACCACCCAGCTGTGGGTCGACGTGGTCCGCGACCTGATGGGCTAGCCCTCCGCTGGCTTCTCGCCGCCTGGTTCCCACATCGTCTCGACGACTGACTTTTCGTACCAGGTTTCGAATGTGGCGTCATCGAGCTCCATTGCGGCGTGGTCGCGCACCATGCACGCGCCGGAGGCGAGTTCGCTCAGGTCGAGCCACGACTCTGGCTCCCACAGATTCGACCGGCGGAACGCCTTCGAACAATGGATATACGCCTCGCCGAGGGTGAGGACCACCACGACGCCTGCGGGTTTGTCGTTGACGGCAAACCGTTCGCAAAGTTCTGGGTCGGTTGAGAGCTCGGCCGTCCCGTTAACCCGGAGTGTCTCGTGGAATCCCGGGATCATGAAGAGCGTGGCGACTTTGTCATTGCGCACCACGTTCTCGAACGAGTCGAGCCGGTTGTTGCCCGAGTAGTCGGCCCATGCCAACCGCTTGCTGTCGAGCGCCTGTGCGAACCCCGGAGCTCCACCCTTGGGCGAAGCATCGCAGTTTCCGTCGTCGTCGGCGGTCGACAGAATCATCATCGGGGAACGGGCCAAAAAGTCGACGCAATGCTTGTCGAGGACACTGATCACTTTGTCGAGCGGCGCCCCACTCGCTTCTCGATAGACCGACCGAAGTTCCTCAGCGCTACGAAGTTCCATCCACCAAGTATCGCACCCACAACCCAGCAATCCCCAACGAGTAACCGGGACTACGGAGGGTTTTCTCGGTAGCGGGCCATTGCATCGTCGAGGCTGATGTCGCATTGGTTGGCAAGGGAGGCCAGCCACGCCATCACGTCGCCGAACTCGTGAACCTGTTGCTCTCGGGTCCCTTTGCGGACCGCCTGGGCCAGTTCGCCGAGTTCCTCACACAGCCAAGCGACGGTCGAGGGAACGCCTCGCTCCCGGTCGGCGGCCCCATAGAGCTCTTCCATCAGCGTTTGGACCTCGTCGAGTTTCATTGCCTGAGGCTAGCCAAAACGGGCATACCGACCTGTGCGATCGACCAACGCGGCCTAACCTAGTCACCGGTGGGATCGATCATTGCTGCAGGAATTGCCGTCGCCGCCGCGCTGATTGCGTGGATGATCGACCGTCGGCGCCGTGTCTACGCCGACCAGCCGACAACCCCTGCCGCCGCCATATTCGCTGGCCACAACGAAGTCGTCGGCGCTGCACACACCCACTATCCGTTGACCGCAAAGCGCACCCAAACGCCGGCCGTCGAGTGGTCGTACCTGCTCGAAGAGGAACGCCGGCATACCCGCACCGTCAGCGAGACCGACGCCAACGGCAACAGCACCAGCCGCACCGAAACCTACGAACAGTGGCACGAGATTGAACGCGACGGCGGGCAACTCGCCGCCATCCAGGTGGTGGACGAGAGCGGCGCAGCCTGGGTGCGAACAGAGGGGGCAAAGATCGTCGACCGACAGTTCTATCGAGAAGAGTTTCGCCGCGACGATGACCGAGGATTCTTCGCCAAGCTCGGCGATGATCGCACCGGCAAGTACCGCGAGACCGAGCGGGGCGTTGCCGTTGGCGATCAGCTGTTTGTCGTCGGTACCGCGTTCCTCGACACCGACACTGCGATGCCCTATCTGGCCAAAAGCGACGGGCCGTTCATGATCTCGACCAAGTCGGAAGACTCGCACACGTCGAACCTCGGAACATGGCTTGTAGTGCTTCTTCTGGTGTTTGCGGTCGCAACCGTGGCGGCCAACGCCTTGGCTTTCAGTTCACCCGCACTCAACCGAGTTCAGACCTGGCTTCCTGGGGTCATCGTTGCACTCCTCGGGTTGTTCTTTGCCGTGTGGATCGTCACGTTCAACCGGCTTCAAACGGTGGGCCAGGCTGCCCGTCGAGCGTGGAGCCTCATCGACGTGCAACTCGAACGCCGGGCGGGACTCATTCCGAACATGGCATCGCTCATCGGCGCATATGTCGAACACGAAGCGGCGGTGCTGCAAACGGTGACGCAGGAACGGTCGTCGCTCCCCAAATCCAACGAGGTCACCGCGGCGAATCAGACCGCCACCGAACAGACCGCCACGCTTCGCAAGATCATCGGGTCTATCGAGGCTTTGCCGAATCTCAAGGCCAACGAAAACTTCGCCAAGATGATGAACGATCTCATCGACACCGAAAATCGTATTGCCGGCGCGCGAACCTTCTACAACGATTCGGTGACCCTGATGCGCAATCGTCGAGAGACATTCCCCGGTGGGCTCGTGGCGCGGCTCTCGCCGGCGCCATCACGTGAGTTGTTTCTCCCGAATGGCTTCGAACGAGCCACCCCCGAAGTGCGGCTCTAGCGCGCGAGAAGCGCTTCGGCGATCTGGATGGTGTTGAGGGCCGCGCCCTTGCGAAGGTTGTCGCCACTCACGAACAAGGCCAGACCATGCTCGACCGTTGGGTCGGTGCGAACACGACCAACGATCGACGGATCGATTCCAGCGGCCTTAAGCGGCGTAGGTACCTCGTCGAGAATAACGCCCGGGGCATCGGCCAAGAGTTCGAGCGCACGCTCGGGCGAGATTGCGTTAGCGAACTCGGCGTTGATCGACAGCGAGTGGCCAGTGAAGACGGGAACCCGAACGCATGTGCCAGAAACGAGAAGGTCGGGAAGGCCAAGAATCTTGCGACTCTCGTCGAGAAGCTTGCGCTCTTCAGAGGTGTCGCCAGACCCGTCGTCGAGGATGTCGCCAGCTTTGGCCACCACGTTGAATGCAATCGGCTCGGGGAAGTTATCGGTTTCACCGTGTTCGACAGCGTTGCCGTCGTAGGTAAGGCCCGTGGCTTGGTCGGCAACCTTGCGGATCTGCTGGTCGAGCTCGTCGACGCCCGACAGTCCGGCGCCGGATACGGCCTGGAAGGTACTGATGGTCAGCCGCTTGAGTCCGGCTTCGTCGGCAAGAGGTTTGATGACCGGCATGAAGGCCATCGTGGTGCAGTTGGGGTTGGCGACGATTCCCTTTGGGATGTTGTCGAGCGCATCGGCGTTGACTTCGGGGACCACAAGCGGGACATCGGGGTCCATACGCCAGGCCGACGAGTTGTCGATGACGATGGCACCGGCTGCGGCGACGATCGGAGCAAGCACCTTGCTGGTTCCGCCACCCGCAGAGAAGAGGGCGATATCGACGTTGCTGTAGTCGGCGGTTTCGGCGTTCTCGATAGTGATCTCTCGACCATTCCATTCGATAACTCGACCAGCCGACCGGGCGGACGCCATCAGGCGAAGTTCGCCGATGGGGAAATCTCGCTCGGCGAGAAGGGTGAGCATCACGCCACCGACCTGTCCGGTGGCGCCTACGATCGCAACGTTCTTTGCTTCTGAACTCATGCGGTCAATTCTACCCCGCCGGGTTTTCTAGTCACCATCGAATAACGGTGGTAACAAACACCCATGAGTAACTCTCACTATCGAGACCGGGTCGCGGCCATTACTGGCGCTGGTTCGGGCATTGGCCGAGCGCTAGCGATCGCGTTGGCGAAGGCTGGCTGCCATGTGGCGCTTTCCGATGTCGATGCCGAAGCCTTGGCCGAAACGGTTGCGCTGTGCGAAGGGTACGGCGTGAAGGTGACGTCTTCTTTGCTCGATGTATCGGACCGCGATGCGGTGTTTGCTTGGGCTGACGAGGTTGTTGCGGCTCACGGCGCCGCCCACTTCATCTTCAACAACGCAGGGGTGGCTCTTGGGGCGTCGGTCGATGCAACAACCCACGAGGATTTCGCCTGGTTGATGGACGTGAACTTCTGGGGCGTGATTCACGGCACGCAAGCGTTCCTGCCGATCTTCAAAGCTGCGGGGGAAGGCCACATCGTCAATATTTCGAGCGTGTTTGGTTTGCTGAGCATCCCTACGCAGTCGGCGTACAACGCCGCGAAGTTCGGGGTACGAGGCTTTACCGATGCGTTGCGCATGGAACTGGAAATAGAGGACTCTCCCGTGAGCGCTACAACCATTCACCCCGGCGGCATCAAGACCAACATCGTTCGCAACGGGCGCTTCGACGATGAGCTCATCGACCCCGATGAGGGCCAGCAAGGAAACATCGACGAGTTCGAAAAGACGGCGCTCACCACGCCAGACAAAGCCGCGCAGCAGATCCTTCGGGCGGTGCAACGAAATCGTCGTCGGGCACTTATTGGGCCGGATGCGATTGCGTTCGATGCGGTGTCGAGGCTTCCAGCATCGTTGTCGCAACGACTTCTTATAGGCATCGCGAAACGACGCAACCGCTAGTACGGGGCCGACAGCCGGCCAAACCTACACTCGTCAGGATGGACAATCCTGAAGGACGCACCGCGGGAAACATTTCGGCGTACCGCGACGACGTGCTTGCCGACCATGATGCGGTAGCGCTTTCCCAGATGGTCGCCGACGGCGAAGTGACGGCGACCGAGTTGGCCAACGCGGTCATCGAGCGGGCCGAGATGGTCGAACCATCGCTCAACGCCATCATCACGCCGGATTTCGATCGGGCTCTGGCCCGAGCGGAACGCAACCCAACCGGACCCTTCGGTGGACTGCCGCTGTTCATCAAAGACATGTCGCCAATCGCAGGGCTCCCCACCACGCACGGGTCAGAGTCTCTGGTCGACTCGGCGCCGGCTACCAGGACCGGTCCCTTCGCCAAGATGTTCGAAGACCTCGGCACGGTGTGCCTAGGCACAACGACGATGCCCGAGTTTGGGCTTACCTCCACCACCGAAATCGTGGGCGCACCACCAACCCGAAACCCGTGGAACCTGGCGCGTAGCTGCGGCGGCTCATCGGGTGGTTCGGGCGCCCTGGTCGCTGCCGGGGTACTACCAATGGCCACCTCGGCCGATGGCGGCGGCTCGACCCGGATCCCCGCAGGGGTCAATGGGCTGGTGGGCCTCAAGCCCACCCGGTATCGACTTATCGGAGCACCCGCCGACGATAAGCCCCCGGTGAACCTCGTTACCTTCGGCGTCCTCACTCAGACCGTGCGCGATACGTGTGCCTTCTTCACCGCTGCCGAGAACTACCACCACGACAACCGACTGCCGCCTATCGGTGTTGTCGACCGTCCGCTCGATCGGCCATTGCGGATCGGGTTGGCCGAGTCCTCGCCAGCCAACGGGTCGGTCGATGCCCCGACCAAAGCGGCGCTTGCCGAAACGGCGGCACTTCTCGAATCGGTCGGTCACTTCGTCGAGCCAGTGGAGTTGACAATTGGCGATCAGTTTGTTGAGGACTTCGTCCTGTACTGGAGTTCGGCGGCGCTGTCGTTACAGCTTGGTGGCAAGAAGCTGATCCATCCCGAGTTCGACGCCTCTCGGCTGACGCCCTTCGTGAAGGGGCTGGCCCAGAACGCCAAGCGAAACGCACTGCGCTTGCCCGGAGCAATCAGGCGTCTACGAAACGCCGCCGGGCCTTTTGCCGAAAGCATGGGTCGCAACGACCTGGTACTCACCCCCACGGTCGGCCACCTCGCTCCCGAAATCGGGCACCTGTCGCTTGAGCTTCCGTTCGACGAGCACATGGATCGCATGGTTCCCTGGGCGTCGTTTACCGGTCTGGCTAATGTCACCGGCACACCGGCCATTTCGCTTCCACTCGGCCACGACACCACGAACAATCTGCCAATCGGCATGCATTTCATGGGCCGCCACGGCCAAGATCGTCTTCTCCTTGAGCTTGCTCTGCAGCTCGAAGAAGCCCAGCCGTTCCGCCGCAATCGATAACTGGATTGATGTCATCTTCTGAATCCGTCCGCGTTTGCGGCGATCACCAAACCTTCTTTGTCGGTGTCGGTGCAGCAAAGTCAGGTACCACCTGGCTCGGCCAGCAACTCGCGCACCATCCCGACGTCTGGATGCCTGTCGACAAAGAGATCCACTACTTCGACGCACGCCATATCGCCACGGCCAAGTTCTTTCGTCGCCGCAAATACGAACGTCTCGTCAATCAACTGACCCAACACGACTGGCCGAAACTCAGCCGCAATCCAGATCTGATGGCCGAGACGCAATGGCTAGCCCGCCAGGCACTCGTCGCCGATCCTGATGACCAGTGGTACGTCGATCTCTTTGCGCATACGGCAGCTACCCATCGGGTGGTCGGCGAGATCACTCCGGCCTATGCGGCGCTGCCGAAGGAAGGGTTCGCCCACATCGCGTCGATGGCCCCCGAGGTAAAGGTGTTGTTCATCATGCGTGATCCGGTGGAGCGACTTTGGTCAGCGGCGCGCTACTTCTCGGGCAACCACCCCGATGAGCCGGTTACCGGTTACCTCGACCACCTGCTTGCCTTCGCCGATCGGGCGAAGATCGAGGCCAACAGTCGTTATGACTCGACGGTCACCAATCTCAAAGCGGTGTTCCCCGAGAACCAGCTGCACATCATGTTCTATGAGGATTGTTTCGCATCGGCGGCGGCCGCCGAGCAGCAGCTAGGCAGCGTGTGCAAGTTCCTCGGTCTCGACGCAACAAAGTTGGATCCAGCTCCAAAGAATCGCCGTATCAACCCATCGCCAGCGGCTGACCTGCCCGAGGAGTGGCGTGAAGCTCTTCGTCGCCGGTACAAGCCGGTGGTCGATGACCTCGAGGAGACCCTCGGGTACGTCCCACCAAGCTGGAAGTAGGTTGCAGCCATGAGTAGCCAACCTTCACTTCGTCCTGGAACCGATGCAGATGCCTCGGCAGTAGCTCGCATCTGGCATGCCGGCTGGCGAGATGGACATCTTGGATCAGTGCCCGACGAGCTCCTTCCCGACCGTGACGAAGCCTCGTTCATCGAGCGGGCGCCGCTTCGCGTTGCCGATACCACCGTGCTCGAGGTCGACGGCGAAGTGGCCGGGTTCATCATGCTTCTCGGCGACGAGGCCGATCAGGTCTATCTCGACGCGAAACACCGCGGCAGCGGCTTGGCGGCACTACTCCTCGCAGAAGCCGAACGTCAGATCGCCGCCGCGGGGCATGATGTCGCGTGGCTGGCAGTAGTGGCGGGCAATGCTCGGGCCAGGCGCTTTTATGAACGTTCGGGTTGGACCGACGCCGGGCTGTTCTCGTACAAAGCCGAAACCAGAGGCGGCACGTTCGACGTGCCGTGTCATCGGTACGAGAAGGCCCTGCGCTGATCCAGCGCCGTTAGGCGGGTGGGCTGGCATCAATAGGAATAGCGATCTCGGTTCGCAGATCGGAATCGTCGACTTCGGCCGGGCTGTTGAAGTAGGTCTCGCTCGACGGACCTGCGACTTGATGGCCGTGCTCTTGGATCCGCGCCCATTCCAGCCGGGATGTCGGTGAACACGTTGGCCTGGCTGGTCGTGCGGCGCTGGCGTAGCGACACGCTGGCTGGCTGCACTCGAATTTCAATCTGGTTGGTCATAGTGAAGGTCCCTGGTTGAACGTTGGATCTTCAGCATCGCAATGTGCAACCAACGCGACCAGAGGCGCATGCGCCTATAGTTGCGCAGAATGCGCCAGACCGTTGTTTGTGTCCTTCCTGAGGGGGCCAGCCTGTTTGAGCTCTCGACGCCTTCAGCCGTTTGGGGGTCGAGTCGTACCAGCATTTGTGATGTCGATGTCGAATTTGTTCCCTGCACCGTGGGCGACTCGCCGATTGTCATTGAAGGCGGGATGGAGCTTGCCGGCCTCGAGCGCCTTGCCGACCACGTGACTCGATGTGACCTTGTGGTGGTCCCTACCTGGCCGATCACGACTCGACCGGTCGACCCGGAACTCACCGAACTTTTGCAGCTCGCCCACCACAACGGGGCGAAACTCGTTGGCCTTTGCCTCGGTGCGTTTGCCGTTGCCGCGACCGGGCTCCTCGATGGCAGATCGGCCACCACCCATTGGAATCTCCGGCAACGATTCGAGTCTGAGCACCCTGATGTCGGGTACGAACCAAACACCTTGTACGTCGACGCTGGTGACGTGGTCACTTCGGCCGGCAGTGCTGCGGCACTCGACTGCTGTCTGCATCTTCTGCGCCTCGACCATGGCGCCGAAGCCGCGGCACGCGTCGCCAGGTCGCTTGTTACCGCCCCACACCGAAGCGGCGCTCAATCGCAGTTTGCGTCGGCGCCGCCTATCGAGATCGGTGACGACCCGCTGGCGAAAGCACTGTCGGAGGCCGCCGAACGCATCGAAACCATTTCAGGTGTCGACGACCTCGTCGGACTTGCCCAAGCCAGTCGCCGCTCGGTCGAACGACACATTCGCGACCGCCTAGGGGTTTCGCCTCGCGAGTGGATTGACGAACAGCGGATCATTACTGCCTGCCGCTTGCTAGAGACGACCACTCTTCCGATTGACGTCGTCGCCTCTCGTGCTGGCTACGGCTCGGGCGCCACTCTGCGTCGAGCGATGGGACAGCGACGATCGATGGCACCCACGGCGTATCGGCAGATGTTCGCCAACCCGCACAACGAACAGTAAATCCCCTAGTCGTCACAAAAGTAAGAACGCGGGGTCTGACCCCGCGTTCTTACTTTTCCGTTAGCGAGCGTCGCGAGCGGCGGTGTGGGATGTTTCGCAACGCGAAACTCCGTTAGCGAGCGTCGCGAGCGGCGACGGGCTTGTGGAGTTCGAACGCGGCGTGGAGTTCTTGCACGGCGCGCTCGGCGTCGTCTTCGCGAACAACGCAGCTCACTCGGATCGATGAGGTCGAGATCATCTCGATGTTGATGTCTGCGTTTGCGAGGGTTTCGAACATT
>CALGZB010000070.1 GCA_937934655.1 uncultured Acidimicrobiales bacterium
CCAACGCCGCCAATGCGGTCGCCTCGCGACACGGTGGATCCAGCCGACACCTGGATGGCGCCGTCGGCCTGGTGGCAATAGCGCGAGCTCAGCCCACCACCATGCGAAATAGCCACGGTGTTGCCGCAGCCGCCGGATGACCAACCAGCGAAGATCACTTCACCGTCAGCCGCCGCATAGATCGGAGATCCGGTCGATCCGCCGAAGTCGACGCCGTTGTGCTGTGTGCTTGTGCCAGTGATTGGGTCGGTGCGAGATCCGAACGGCGAAGTAACTGGGCCCGACACCGGTCGCTGCCAGCCGTTCTTGGCCGGTGGCGGTGGAGGCTCACGGAGCTTCTTAAGCTCTGCCTCTTTGGCAGCGATGAGCTTTTCGAGCTCGTCGTCTTGCTCGACGTGGTCTGCTTGCTCGGCGATCCAGCGATCGAGCCGACGTTGCGCTTCGTCGAGCAGTGTTTGTTGAGTAGCTTCGCGCTCTTCGAGGATCTGGAGTTCGGCATCGACCGAATCCTTGAGCGTTTTCTCCTGAACGCGAGCCTGGCGAGCAGCCGCAGTGGCGTCGGCCTGATCGGCACGGAGCTGACGCAAGTCGTCGAAACTGTCATCGCGATCTTGATTGACGACGCCGAGATAGCTCACCTTGCGTGCTGACTGCACGAGATCCGAGGATTCCAGCCACACCTCGCCCGAGTCTGAGGTTCCGACGAACGCATCGACGGCAAAGACCTTTGCGTTGGCGATAGCCCGTTCGATATCGGCGGCGATCTCGTCTTGACGCTCTCGGTTAGCCCGCACGAATTGGCGAGCGTTGGCGAGGTCGAGCTTGACCGACTCCACGCGTGCCCGCTGCGACTCGACCGAGTCCGTCATCGCCTCGAGGACAACCCGGATCTCTTCGGCTTCGGCGGTGGCGAGATCGATCTTTCCAGCGGCCTCCGCAGCCTTGGCCTGGGCTTCCTCGCGCTCGGCTTTCGCTTCGGCGATTTCGCTCTCGATTTCGTCTTCGGTCTGGGCGACCACTGACGACGTCCCGACCAGCGCGAAGCATAGACAGAGCGCGAGAGCACGCAGTAGGAGACGGATGCGTTTGGTCATGAAAGAGGCGGCAACAACGGGGAAGAAGTTTGGGACTGGCGGAACACACTTATCGGGAATGAACGAACAGAAAACTCGTCCAATCCCCAACTCCAGAACCTAGTCGTTCTCACCCGCCCGCGTTCGCACGGCCAGATCCGCCCCCCGGTGCCCACAGATTTCTTTGGAGATCGCCGTTCGCCGTCTACGGTGAACCTATGACCGACACCGCTGCGAACCCAGAAACCACCGAATCTCGGCCCACATTCAAGTCCTTTGAAGAGTCGACGAAAGAGGACTGGGAACAGATCATTCCGCACCTCGCCGTAAGCCAGGCAATGGTCGCTGACCGGGTAATCAACCTCATGGAAGCCCTCGAACACGACCATGGCGGATTCCCTGTGCACCGGCTCGAACACAGCCTCCAAACGGCCACTCGCGCCGAGCGCGATGGCCAAGACGACGAATACGTCTTCTGCGCACTCATTCATGACATTGGCGACACGCTCTCGCCGTACGATCATCCGGCCATTGCGGCGAGCATCGTGAAACCCCACGTGTCGCCGGCCAACCACTGGATGGTCCAGAACCACGGCGTGTTCCAGGGCTATTACTTCTGGGACTACATCGGACTCGATAGCCAAGCGCGCGAAGAGTTCCGTGGCCACGAGTTCTTCGATCACACCGAAGAGTTCTGCGCCAAGTACGACCAGCTCGCCTTCGACGACAGCTACAAGAGCAACCCGCTCGAGCACTACATCCCGCTAATCCGCGAGATCCTCACGCCTTAACTCTGGTCGTTCCGTCGCATGCTCCTCCACTCTGCGCTTCGCTAACTCCAAACACCGACACCTCGGCCTCCGCCTTCGCTCCGGCACGACACCAGACGCTTCCGCGGACGCGTCCACCTGGCACCAAAACCCCCTTTTGATTCCAGGCACCGGGGTCCGGGGTTGGTCGGGTTAGACCAGCTTGGGTTCTAGGTTCTTTAGGTAGGCCTCGTCGTGTCCTGGGATTAGGTGGGCACCGGCTGCACCTAGGGCCTGCAGCTTGGCGATGCTCTGGTGCTGTTGGTCGTCGCTGAAACCAAGAGGTGGCAACGCACCACCATGCAGCGTGCGCTCGAAGTAGGCGCAGTCTGCGCACAACACCACGGTCTCCGAGTCGAGCTTTACCTGCAGCGACTGGTGGCCTGGGGTATGGCCGGGCGTGGGGAGACACATCACGGATCCGTCGCCGAACACATCGTGCTCCCCCGACAAAGCAACCACGTCGTGTCCCAGGTCGTAGTCCTCACGACGAAACGCATTAGCCGCACTGGCTTCATCGTCGAGCCCGGCGTCCCAATCGGCCTGTTGCACCAGCACTCGGGCATTCGGGATCTGGGCAAGGCCACCCGAATGATCAAAGTGCAGATGCGAGAGCACCACGATGTCGATGTCGTCGGCCCCAACCTGGCGTTCATTTAGCTGCGCCTCGACCATGGCATCTGGCCCAATATCCAACGAGAAGAAGAGTTCGACGGTGTCGAGAAGTTCCCCCGGTTCCAACAGGTCCTTGTGCATTCCGGTATCGAAAAGCACCAGACCCTTGGGGTGCCGGATCAGCCACGCCGGTACCGGCAGCACCGAAACCTCGTCTGATGCGCCCTGTTCAAAGAACGAGGTAGGCGCAGAAAGGGACCCACATGACAGAAGCTCGACAGAAATACCCATATCCAGTTCTACCCCAGATCCCTTGAGCGACGCTTAGGCTTTAAGGACGAACCTGTAAGCTCGGCCTATGACTGACGTGCACGTAGGGATCGCAATGGGCAGCCAGTCCGACTGGCCGACCATGCGGGAAGCTGCCGATATTCTCACCGAGCTGGGCGTCGCCCATGAGGCCCGAATCGTTTCAGCCCACCGCACCCCGGATCGTCTTTGGGAATACGGCACCACCGCCGTCGAACGCGGACTCAAAGTCATCATCGCAGGAGCTGGCGGAGCCGCCCACCTACCTGGGATGCTCGCGTCGAAGACGCGCATCCCCGTTATCGGTGTGCCGGTGCAAACCAAGGCGCTGTCCGGCGTCGACAGTTTGTATTCAATCGTGCAGATGCCGCGCGGTTTCCCCGTCGCCACCATGGCAATCGGCGCTGCTGGTGCCGCCAACGCCGGGCTTCTTGCCGCTGGCATCTTGGCCATTGATGACGAAGACCTCGCCGAGCGGCTCGAAGCATGGCGATCGGCGCTTTCCGCCTCGATCCCCCAAACACCCGTCGATGGCTAAGGCCTCGGACCCAACCGAAGCGCTCCCACTCGGCGGCGTCATCGGGGTCCTCGGAGGCGGACAGCTCGGCCGGATGTTGTCGGTCGCAGCGTCGCGCCTCGGCCTTCGATGCCATATCTTTGAGCCGGGTCAGGACCCACCTGCCGGCCACGTCGCCCACCAAGTCACCACTGCCGATTACGGCGACTCCAGTGCACTTGTCTCATTCGCGAAGTCCGTCGATGTCATCACCTACGAGTTCGAAAACGTCCCCGCCGATGCGCTCGACGAGCTCGAGTCGATCGCTCCGATTCGACCAGGCCGAAATGCGCTCGCTACCAGCCAGGACCGGATTGTCGAGAAGCAGTTTCTGGCCGATCTGGGTTTGGGCGTCGCACCGTTTGCGCCCGTCGATGACCTCAGCTCCCTTGAGCAGGCCATCGCAACGATTGGCACTCCGGCCATCTTGAAGACGCGCCGGTTCGGGTACGACGGGAAAGGCCAGGTGCGAATCTCCAAAGACTCCGACCTTGATGCGGCACTCAGTTCCGTTGCACACGCTCCAGCGGTCCTCGAAGGCATGATCCCGTTCGATAGTGAGATCTCCGTCATCGCTGCTCGATCTACCACCGGTGAAGTCGCGTGCTTTGACCCAGGTCAGAACATACATATCGACGGAATCTTGGCCACCACGACTGTTCCCGCACCCATCAGTGACTCCGTACGCACAGAAGCGTTAAAGGCGGCGTCCCAAATCCTTGAGGCACTCGATTACGTCGGGGTACTTGGCGTCGAACTGTTCGTATCGGGCGACGACCTACTGGTCAACGAGATCGCCCCTCGAGTGCACAACTCCGGGCACTGGACCCAGAACGGCTGCGTGGTCGACCAGTTCGAACAACACATCCGTGCAGTGGCCGGATGGCCCCTAGGCAACCCGGCACGCCATAGCGATGTGGTCATGGAAAACCTGATCGGCGTCGAAATCGACGACGTAGCTGCCCTCACAACCGAGGCGGGCGTAGGCATCCACGTGTACGGCAAGGCCGAAACCAAACCAGGCCGCAAGATGGGCCACATCAATCGTTTACAGCGCTAGCCCGCGAGCCCGACCCCTGGCCAGTCACTAAAATCACGACCGGTAATCCGCTCGTAGCCCGCCACGTATCGCTCCCTCGTGTCGGCAAGAACCGATGCAGGAAGCGTGGGCGGTGGAGGCGTCTTGTCCCAGTCGAGGGTCTCAAGGAAGTCACGAACCGGTTGCTTGTCGAAGCTCGGCGGTGTGGAGCCCGGCTCCCACTGGTCGGCTGGCCAGTAGCGAGACGAATCGGCGGTCAGTACTTCGTCGGCAACCACAAGTTCGCCATCGACCAGCCCAAGCTCAAACTTGGTATCGGCAATGATGATGCCCCGCTCGGCGGCAAGCGCAGCTCCTCGGTTATAGAGGTCGAGAGAAATGGTTCGTGCCTGAGCGGCCAGGTCTGTACCAATGAGTTCCTCAGCCTCGGCATACGAGATGTTGATGTCGTGCTCGCCATCGGCGGCCTTCGTGGCTGGCGTGAACACCGGCTCTGGAAGTTTCGAGGACTTCAGCAAGCCAGTGGGCATCGGCGTGCCATGCATGGTTCCGCTCTCGGTGTATTCCTTCCATGCCGAGCCGGTGATGTACCCGCGAACCACGCATTCAATCGTCAGCATCTCGGCCTTGTGCACCAGCATCGAGCGCCCCGCCAGATCTGGATCCTGCGCGCCCTCGGGAAAGTCGGCCAGATCAGTACTGATGAGATGGCTCTCGACGCCGAGGTGGTGAAACCAGAACGATGACATTGCCGTAAGCACCCGACCCTTATCGGGAACAGTCTCGGCCATCACCACGTCGAAGGCCGACAGACGATCCGACGTCACCAACAGCAGGCGATCGTCGCCGGCGTCGTACATGTCGCGCACCTTGCCCGAGTACAGATGCCGAAGTGCGATTGTCATGGGGGAACCTCCGTGGGGTGGGTCTCAGAATCTTTAGAGCATGGCCCCAGGCACATAGCCTGCCGCATCAGGGAACTCTGCAAATAGCGGCGCTACTCGCTCGAGAAACGATGCCACCTGCTGCTGCGCCGTGCCGGCCAGATCGAGCGGGTCGCCGAGGGCACCGGTAAGACCGTCGATATCCATTGGAAGACGATCATCAGCGGCAAGCCGGGCAAACAAATCGTTGTCAGATGTTGCGTGCTGGCGCATTTCGAGCGCCACAGCTACCGCATGTTCCTTAATGGCCTCGTGGGCAGCTTCGCGGCCAGCGCCGTTCTTTACCGCGGCGACCAGAATCTTCGTGGTGGCCAAGAAAGGCAGGTACCTGTCGAGCTCGCGCTGGATAACCGCAGGGTATGCCCCGAATTCATCGAGCACCGTAATCATGGTCTCGAACAGCCCATCGAGAGCGAAAAAGGCGTCGGGCAAAACAACTCGGCGCACCACCGAGCAGCTCACGTCGCCCTCGTTCCATTGGTCGCCGGTAAGCCCGGTGGCCATGGTGAGGTGACCGCCGAGAATGGTGTGAAGGCCGCAGACCCGTTCGGTACTGCGGGTGTTCATCTTGTGAGGCATGGCTGACGAACCAACCTGGCCATCTTGAAAGCCCTCGGTGACCAGTTCGTGCCCGGCCATAAGACGGATTGTTGTCGCCAAGCTCGCCGGTGCGGAAGCCGACTGCACAAGCGCCGACACGACATCGAAATCCAGCGACCTCGGATAGACCTGGCCAACGCTGTCGAGGGTGGCGGAGAAACCAAGATGCTTCGCCACTCGATCTTCGAGTTGATCGACCTTTGTGGTGTCGCCTTCGAACAGGTCGAGCATGTCTTGCTGGGTGCCGACCGGCCCTTTGATTCCTCGCAGTGGGTACCGATCGAGAAGTCCATCGAGGCGAAGCAGCGACTGCCAAAGCTCTTCGCCCGCATTCGAAAAGCGCTTCCCAAGGGTGGTGGTTTGGGCAGCCACGTTGTGGGACCGGCCAGTGAGCGCAACCGCCGAGTAATCGTCGGCTCGCCGGGCGATGCGTGCCAGCAAGGCAATCATTCGGTCGCGGACTAACTCAAGGCTCTGTCGGACCTGAAGCTGCTCGACGTTTTCGGTGAGGTCACGCGAGGTCATGCCCTTGTGAACGTGTTCGTGCCCCGCGAGTGCGCAGAACTCTTCGATGCGGGCCTTCACGTCATGGCGGGTGCGTTCTTCTCGCACGCGAATCGAGTCGAGATCGACGTTGGTGAGGTGCTCGCGGTAGTCCTCAAGAACGCCATCGGGAACATCAACCCCCAGATCACGCTGTGCTTCAAGGACGGCCAACCAAAGCTGGCGTTCGGCGACGACCTTGTTGGTGGCCGACCAGATGTTGACCATCTCCGCCGATGCGTACCGGGTTGCGAGCACGTTTGGAACTGACATTTGGGAACGTGTCCTTGTTATTCGGCTGAGGCGGCGGCAGCTGCCTCGGCGATATCGGTGCGAAATTGCATGCCCGGCCAGGAGATCTTGTCGACACCGGCAAAGGCTCGTTCGCGTGCAGCAGCGATCGTTGTGCCACTGCCGGTCACGGCCAACACCCGGCCACCGTTGACGGTGAGCTGGTCGGGCGAACCGCCGGTTCCGGCACAAAAGACGGTGACGCCCTCAAGGGCGTTGGCTTCGTCGATGCCAGCGATGTCTGAACCCTTCACCGGCGCAGCTGGATAGCCCTCGGCGGCGCAGACCACAGTGACGGTTGCATCGTCGGTGAACTCGGGTGCGGTTTCAATGTTGCCGGCGGCGGCTTCACTGAGAAGCTGCACCAAGTCGGTCGTGAGTCGGGGAAGAACAACCTGCGATTCGGGATCGCCAAAACGTACGTTGTACTCGAGCATCTTGGGACCCTCAGGGGTCACCATGATTCCGGCGTACAACACGCCTCGGTAGTCGATTCCCATACCACGAAGGGTGTCGAGCGTGGGCTGTACGCCCTGAGTCATGATGAGATCGACAACCTCAGGAGTTGCGACCGGAACGGGAGAATAGGCACCCATCCCACCGGTGTTGGGGCCGGTATCGCCCACTCCGATTCGCTTGAAATCTTGAGCAGGTGCCAATGCAACAGCCTTGGTACCGTCGCAAATAGCGAGAATAGAAATCTCCGGACCGGTGAGTCCTTCTTCGATGACCACCGTTCGACCAGCATCGCCAAAGGCGTCGCCCGAAAGGTACGAGCGCACGGCGGCCTGTGCTTCCGCGAGATCGTGGGTAACCACTACACCTTTGCCGGCGGCGAGACCATCGGTCTTGACCACATAGAACTCGGGCATGGTGTCGAGGTAGGCGAGCGCAGGCTCGACCTCGGTGAACGTGCCGTGCATGGCGGTCGGAACGCCGGCGGTTGCCAGCACTTCCTTCATCCAGGCTTTGGACCCTTCGAGCCGAGCGCCATCGGCCCCGGGCCCAAACACCAGCTTGCCTTGGGCCCGAAGCTGGTCGGCGAGGCCGTCGACCAATGGTGCTTCGGGACCAATGACAAAGAGGTCAGCGTCGATTTCGGTCGGATCGGTGTCGACCGAGCCCGGAATTCCCGGTGACCCGGGCGTAATAATGACGTCCGCGGTTCGGCCGAGAACCGATGCCAGCGCATGTTCGCGCCCACCGGAGCCGACCACACAAACTCGCTTGCGGGTTGTGTCGGAGCTCATGGATTGGTCCTACGAATTAAAGTGAAGGAATTGGGTTCGACCAGGACCGACGCCTACCAAGTTGATGGGCACGCCCACCTGCTCTTCGAGGAAGGCAATGTAGTCGGTGGCTTCTTTCGGAAGATCGTGTTTCTCGGTCATTGCCGAGATGTCGGTCTTCCAGCCAGGAAGCTCTTCGTAGATTGGCGTGCAATCGTGCAACACCGATTGGTGATACGGCAGTTGCTCGACCCGCTTACCTTCATGTTCGTACGCCACACAAACCTTGACGGTGTCGAGGGCGTCGAGGATATCGATCTTGGTAAGCGCAATCTCGGTGAGCGAGTTGACCCGCACGGCATACCGAAGCATGACGGCGTCGAACCAACCGGTGCGACGGCGACGGCCCGTGTTGGTGCCGTACTCCTGGCCAACGTCGACCAAGTGATCACCGATGTCGTCGAAGAGTTCGGTAGGGAAAGGCCCTGAACCGACTCGGGTGACGTAGGCCTTGGCGATACCAATAATCCGGTCGATATCGCGAGGACCCACACCTGCACCGGTAAGGGCTCCACCTGCGGTGGGATTCGACGAGGTCACGAATGGGTAGGTGCCGTGATCGAGGTCGAGGAACGTGGCCTGCGCACCTTCGAACAACACATTCCCGCCACTCTCGAGCGACGAGTGCACAAGATCGATGGCATCGGCGATATGCGGTTCGAGGCGAGGCTTGCATTCGCCAAGGTACACATCGCAGATTTCATCGAAATCGAGCGGTAGTTGGTTGTACACACGGGTGAGTACTTTGTTGGCGAAGTCGAGGCTTACCTCGAGCTTGGCGCGAAATATCTTCTCATCGAGGAGATCCTGCATCCGGATTCCGATGCGCATCGCGCGATCGGCGTACGCCGGTCCGATGCCGCGTTTCGTCGTACCGAGTTTGTTCTCGCCCAGATACCGCTCATGAAGCGCATCGATTTCTTGATGGAAGGGGAAGATGAGGTGGGCGTTGCCGCTGACCCTCAGTCGACTGGTGTCGACCCCCTTTCCTTCCAACATGTCCATCTCCGCGATAAGCACGCGAGGATCGATGACAACACCATTCCCGAGAACCGGGGTGATGTGGTCGTACAAAACTCCACTAGGCACCAGTTGGAGAGCGAACTTCTCGCCATCGACTACGAGGGTATGACCAGCGTTGTGGCCTCCCTGGTAGCGAACTACAAGGTTCATCTCTTTGGCGACAAGGTCGGTGAACTTACCCTTGCCTTCGTCGCCCCACTGGGTGCCAACGACAATTGTCGAGGGCACGGGCCGCTCCCTTATTTAGTCGACTCCGTTACGGAACGACCTTAGTTCGCCCAACCCCTCGATGAGCAACCGCAAATGACCAGTTTCGAATTCGGGCACCAAGAAATAACAACACTTATTGAAAGGCACTGGTATGTGCACAAAGGTCTGGCACCTTAATGCGTCCAGAGTGACAAGTGGGGGATTTGTGGAGAATGTTGCTAAAGAGGTACCTTCGGCGAGGAACGAAGTTCTTTGGTAGGGAGTATCCCGTGGCGTACACCGCAACGAATAATGAAAACAGGCATCACACACCGCGCATCGTGCGTCTTGGATTTGGTGCACTACTCACCGTCTTGGCCACGCTGTTCGCCTTGGCGCTGTTCAACGACGGCGACGCCGTGCAGGCCCAGGCCGGACCGAGCCCCGCCGGATGCGGCGGCGACTTCGCCAACTCCTTCGGCTCCGTAAGCTTCGACACCGTTGTCGGCGACAAGGTTCTTTCAACCTCTCCAACCTCGCAGACCTACAGCCTCGGATCACCGATTCCGGCAGGCACCTACCAACTCGCTGCAGTGAGCTACGACGGGTACACCGGCCGCGAAAGCACAACCGGTCAAGGCAACGAACAATGGGTTGCCCAGCTGCTCGACGGATCCGGAAACGTTCTGGCAACCAGCGGCACCACCGGCGATCTTGCCGACGGCGTCTCTGAGGCCACCTGGAGCGGAGGCATTGGCGAAGTAACCGTCAACGGCACCGTCACCCAGATCCGTGCAGTGCATGCAGCCATCGGCTCATCCACCGTCAACTCGGTACGGCCAGTCTGCGTAGGCGCCCGCTTAGTCTCTGCACCACCGGAGACGACGCCTCCAACCACCGCACCGCCGGAGACCATTCCTCCTGAGACCGTCCCACCAGAAACAGTCCCACCAGCAACAGGGGCAAGCTCGATCACGGTCCAAAAAATCACCGAAGGTGACGAAGAGTTCGAAGCAACGCTCACCCTCGACTGCGGTCCGAGTGGTTCGGCCCGCGGAACCGATCGCAACCCATCAATCTCGGTCGGCGACCTTCCGGTTGGGGCCACCTGCCTTATCTCGGTCGAAGCAGACGGCGCAGCGAATATTGCGTTCAATGTCGAACCCGCATCGGTTATTCCGATCTCTGAACCCGGCAACGCCATCAGCATCACCATCCCCGCTGAGGGTCTCGACATCGTGGTCTCCATCAGCTGCATCCTCGAAGGTGGCGGTGAGGTCGACCCGGAACCACCGGCCACCACACTGCCGCCCGCACCCGAGCCAGAGCCGGAACCAGAGCCTGAACCACCAGCGCCGGAGCCCGAACCAGAACCAGCTCCTCAACCAGCCAAACAACCAGCTGACCAGGAACCGGCACAACCTGTCGCTGCCGAGCCGGACTTCACCGGTTAGCCGATAGAAACAACGAGAGAGAACGAAAGAACTCGCCCACCAAATTCGAAACAAGTGTTGTGCTTGGCTGAAGTTCGCCTTGGGGCAAAGGCGCCAGCCACAGAGCACCACAAAGCCATCTCAGGGAGTGGGGCAACATCCCCTGAGAAGGCGACTGGGACCTGACAGGTTCTCCAACTGACTTTTGTGGGGCAGCTGGAGAGCCAACGTCAGGTCCCTCTATTTTTCCAGCGTTCCCTGGGCACGCAGCCCAACTGGGCTCGGGCTACAGGCTGGCGCCTTCCGCCCTACAGACTTCCAGCAGAATCAGCGCTTTCTGCTTGGTTGCAACACTCCAGAAGCACCGACGTGACTTACTCGAAGGTCAGCGTGTCGCCTTTGAGATCGACGGTTACTTTGTCGCCTTCTCCGAAGGTTCCTTCTAGGAGTAGTAGGGCTAGGCGGTCACCGATCTCGTTTTGGATGACGCGCTTTAGCGGGCGGGCACCGAAGTCTGGGTTGAAGCCGTCGGTTGCCAGTTTCTTCTTTGCGGCCTCGGTGACTTCGAGAGTGATTCGGCGTTTGGCCAAGCGCTTCTCGAGCGACTGCAGCTGAATGTTCACGATGTGGGCAAGGTCGTCCAGATCGAGCGGCCGGAACCGCACCATGTCATCGACTCGGTTTACGAATTCCGGACGGAAGAAGTCGAGCGGATTGCCCGGAAGGTTCGACGTCATAATCAAGATCACGTTGGTGAAATCAACGGTTCGTCCCTGGCCATCGGTAAGACGGCCATCGTCGAGGAGTTGCAACAACACACCAAACACATCGGCGTGGGCCTTCTCGACCTCATCAAGCAACACCACCGAGTACGGACGGCGACGCACCGCTTCGGTGAGTTGACCCCCTTCGTCGTAGCCGACGTAACCAGGAGGCGCACCAATGAGCCGACTTACCGAAATCTTCTCCATGTACTCGCTCATGTCGATCCGCACCATGGAGCGTTCGTCGTCGAACAGGAAATCGGCAAGGGAACGAGCCAGTTCGGTCTTACCCACACCCGTCGGGCCAAGAAAGAGGAAGCTACCGATTGGACGGTTGGGGTCGGACAGGCCAGCCCGGCTTCGTCGGATTGCGTTCGCCACCACGGTCACCGCATCGTCTTGGCCGACTACCCGTTCATGCAACACCTCTTCGAGGCGAACGAGTTTGTCGACCTCGCCTTCCATCAGTCGCGAGACCGGCACACCGGTCCAGTTCGATACCACCTCGGCAACGTCTTCCTCGTCGACCTCTTCCTTCAACATTTTGGTGCTGACCTGCAGCTTGTCGAGCGCAGCGGTGGATTCTTCGATACGGCGCTCGAGCTCGGGAATCTGCCCGTAACGAATGGTCGCCGCTTTTTCGAGGTCGGTTTCGCGGTCGATGAGCGTGTTCAACGACTCCAACAGCTCCTTCTGCTCGCGAATCTGATCGATTGCTTCCTTCTCCGACTCCCAATGTGCCCGAAGGCCGGTGAGGGTCTTCGTGAGGTCAGCGATCTCAGATTCGAGGTCGGCCAGACGTTCTTGGCTCGACCGGTCGGTCTCTTTGGCAAGGGCCAACCGTTCGATCTCAAGCTGGCGGATTCGCCGCTCGACCACATCGATCTCGGTCGGAACCGAATCGATTTCGATGCGAAGCTTGCTCGCCGACTCGTCGACAAGGTCGATGGCCTTATCGGGCAGGAACCGCCCGGTGAGGTAGCGATCGGAGAGCACAGCAGCAGCGACTAAAGCGGCGTCTTGGATCCGTACACCGTGGTGCACCTCGTAGCGTTCCTTGAGGCCGCGCAGGATAGCGATGGAGTCCTCGACCGACGGTGGCGCCACCAAGACCTGCTGGAACCGGCGTTCGAGAGCCGGGTCCTTCTCTATGTGTTTGCGGAACTCGTCCAGCGTGGTGGCGCCGACCATATGGAGCTCACCCCGGGCAAGTAGCGGCTTGAGCATGTTGCCGGCATCCATCGAACTGTCGCCACCAGCGCCCGCGCCCACAACGGTATGCATCTCATCGATAAAGGTAATGACCTCGCCGTCAGCGTCGGTGATCTCTTTGAGTACCGCCTTGAGCCGCTCTTCGAAATCGCCGCGGAACTTTGCACCGGCGACCATCGACGTGAGGTCGAGCGACATCACCCGCTTGTTTCGCAGAGACGATGGCACGTCTCCTTCGACAATGCGTGATGCGAGGCCTTCGACGATGGCAGTCTTTCCCACGCCTGGTTCGCCGATAAGGATCGGGTTGTTCTTCGTTCGACGTGAGAGAACCTGAATCACCCGGCGAATCTCGTCGTCGCGGCCGATGACCGGATCGAGTTTTCCAGCGCGAGCGGCGGCGGTGAGGTCCTCGGCGTACTTCTCGAGTGACTTGAACTGGTCTTCGGGGTTCTGGGTGGTGACCCGGTGATTCCCGCGCACCTCACGAAGTGCTTCGAGTACTTCCTCGCGCTCGAGGTCGAGACGGTCAGCCAGAGCGAGCAACAGGTGCTCAGTAGAGAGGTACTCGTCGCCCAAGTCTTCGCGGGCCTGGTCGGCCTGCTCGATTGCGGTGGTGAGTTCGCGACTGATCCGGGCCTCGGAGCCATACGCCGACGGCAGTGTCGAGATCTCATTGTCGATTCGGTTTCGAACCGCTAGCGGCGACTCGCCGAGGTAGTCGAGCATCGGGAGAACAATGCCCTCGCTCTGCGAAACCATGGCCGACAAGAGGTGAGCCGGCGTGATCTCCGGGTTGTTTTTCGTCTTCGCCAGCGTGGTTGCAGCGGTGACAGCTTCTTGGGTCTTCAGTGTCCAGCGGTTTGGGTCAAAGGCCATGGACCAATTCTATCGAAGAACCTCAAATGGTTCGGTTTGGCTGAACTCGATTCCGGCTGCGTCACCGACGCCGATCGTGCAACGTTCGGTTCCGCAATCGCTGAAGAAGGCTTCGACGGTGAACCCACCCGTTCCATCGCTCGTTACCGGCGTGAGAGTGCCGGTGTCGCAACTCTCCGGCGTTTCCGCACCGTCGTCGCACGGCAGGATGAACATGGCGAGGCCAGGGACAAATCCCTTTCCGGTCACGGTCACCACTGAGTTAGCGGAAATCGGCCCCTCCGTCGTGATGGTGAGAGTACCTGTCCCGGGTTCAACCGGATCTGCGTTCCGATCAAACACCAGCGAAACTTCGGACTGATTTGGCTCGCCATGGTTCGAGTAATCGGTAATCAGCAAGACACATGACCTGGGCGTCGAAGCACAGTCGAAAGGTGTCTCGACTTCTTCGGGCCCAATGTTGCGGCGCACCCGAACCGTGACGGTCAGCGAGCCTTCGTCGCGTGTCCCGCCGCCCAGAGCGACGTACACACATGACCCTTGTAGAACCTCCCCGTCGAGACGGACACACTGCCGAACGTCCAAGTGATTCGCTCCAGCGAGCGAAACAGTGACGAGCTGCCCGTCAGCCAAACCCTTCCTTGGATGCACCCGCGGCTTTGCTGGCGGAGGCACCTCGACCTCGGCATCGAAGCGGAGGTTGACCATTCCAATCACCTGATGGCTATTGCGGCGAAGCAACACCAGACGACACCGACCGGCCGCCTCGGCACAATCGACATCACCCAGATTTCGCCGGACGGCCACTGCGCTCTGGCGAGTATTTGGGTCTTCGTCCGGGTTCGATACGTTCCGCTGCTGGAGATAGAAGCAGTCGCCCGTATTCCCTTCCTCATCACGCACACACTGCTGCGCCTGGAACCTTCCCCCGGTGTTTTCTCCGGTTACCACCACGGTTTGCCCGTCGACCAGGCCACGCCGCGGCTTGGCCTCAAAGACTGGTTGTGGATCGCCGGGAACATCAGGGTCAAAGCGCAATAGCACCCGGCTTGTTTCGCGATGCCCTATGAAGAGTCGAAGCTGACATCGAGTGGTCGCACAGTCGACGCCATTTACGATTCTTCTCGGTGCGACCGTCCCGCGGGTCACACCATTCGCCTGAACCTGATTCTGTACTTGGAGTCGGAGACACCCATAGTTGGAGGATCGATCGGGGCATTGCTGCAGATTCCAGCCCTGTCCGACCCGTCCTACCTTGATGGCAACCGGCTCGCGATTCTTCAAATCATTACGTTGCGCCAGACGAAACTTTTCGGTCAGCGGGGATCCTTCGCTCTCGAAGTTGACCAGCAGTCGCCGCATTGGGCCATCGGTACCAAAGACTCGGAAGTCGCAGGACTTGGGTTCTCGACAGTCAACCTGTTCGGATGCCGTGCCGACATAACGAACCGGGGTTACCCGCACGGTGAAGCCCTCGAGTCCAATGATCGGAGGGTCCGTACGACTGCGTTGAGCGTCGCCGATCCTTTGGCATCGATGATCGAGGTGCGTCATGGCCGACCGCGGACATTGTCCAACCTGCACGTACTGAGCTCGTGAGTTCTTCACGGTGATCGAAACCTGCGTTCCGGCCTGAAGTCCGTTACGAGACTTGATCTTGACGACGGGTTTTGCGACCACCAACTCTGGGTCGAATTTCAGTATTTGGCTGAGGGCAGTAATGCCTTCCTCAGACTGCACCGCCAGCACACACTTTGTCTCGATGCAGTCGGTTCGCCGAGATCCATCGTGGTCCTCGATGAAGATCGATCGGCGCACCTGGACGTTGCCAGCGAGCGAAACCGGACCACCCTCGGACTGGTTTCCGACCGTACCAAGTGGACCGATGGTCGTCGGTGTCGGCGGAGGGCCAGTCGTCGCTGGAGGATCGCCCTGCGGCGGAAGCGTTGTTGTCGGTTGGTCTCCGCCACCGTCTCCGTCCCCGCCGCCGCTGTAGTCCTGAAGCGACCCGACATACCGACACGTGGAACCGTCGACCAAACCATTCGCCGTCAGGCCGCACTGGGTCACGTACGCGTAGGACATCAGGCGTTCGCCCTCCTGCGCAGTGATTGTCAGCGACACGACATCGCCATCGGCAAGGTTCTTTCGCGGCCGGACTTTTACGGTTGGCCCTGACTCAACCAGAGCCTCGGGGTCAAAGCTGATCGCGACCGCCGATGCCGGACGACCCGAGCCCTGCACAAACAGCACGCAGTTAGTTTTGGCGCAATCGAGCTGGCCAACGCCATGAACCGTTAGAACCCTCGACACCATGACCTCGGCTCGGAAGGTTCCATCGAGTTCGGCAGCGTCAGCTATTCCGTGCCTGCATTCGTTTCCGAGATTCGGGCCACACTGATTGATCCAGATGCGTTCGAATGGTTTGAAACCAGCGCCTTCAACGGTGATGAGTTCACCGTCGATGAGATCGTCCGCAGGCATGGCAGTTGCGGTTGGACGGGGATTCGGCGCCGTAGCTGGGTCGAAGGAAATCGCCACCGATTCGACAAGTTGGTCACCGAAGTACGGCATCACCGACAACACGCATGCGTCCACTGCGCAGTCACGGACTCCGTCGGCCAAGTCAATCTCGCGATAGACCGCAGCCGAAACGGAGCGAGGAGCACCGTTGCCGTGCCCGGTTTCAAGGAAGCCAAGCATGGAGGGATCACAATCGTCAGCGGTCGTGGCACTCGCCAAACACTGACGGACGACATAAACCTGGTACTCGATGGGCACTGAGGCTGACACCTGTACCTGTTGCTCGTCGACAAGGTCGGTGCTGGGCACAACGGTGAGGGTCGATGCCGTTTGCGCCGACGCCGAACCGGCCGCAGTCCCAAGCACCACGCAACACGCAACGACCAAAAGGCCGACGCCCAACAAAAGAGTGCAGAACCACGACGTCGAGGCCTGCGAATTCTCACTGACTTCAATCGTTCGGCCGTTCAAAGTGTCATCCCCTATGTCAAAACTGCACATTTTGCGCCTAAGGCGGAGGGTACAGGATTGTGCCAACGAGGCAAGGGAGACTGGGCGGTTGAACGTCGTTACTGGTCAACTTTTCGGGCAGGGGTCAAATCCCGTTGGCGCGTTTTCTGTGAATAACTACGCCGATCTTGTCCACACCTGTGGATGAATTCGGGGAGAACTGTTGAACAATTTTCACGAAATGCACAAACCGTTGCGGATTAAGGTCGGATTGGACATGGATTCAACGATTGTCCCCAGGTTGGCTGTGGACAACACCCCTTATCTGGGGAGAAACATTTTTTGGCGGTCGGCGATATTTACCGGCAGGTGGAGATCGAAAGGGCGTAGTCGCCAGCCGTGTCAGTCCACCAATCGAGCAAATCAAGACCAACGTCGGCGAGTTCATCAGCTACCCGGTCTCGGGTGAACTTGGCACTGATCTCGGTTCGCATCTCTTCGCCCGCTGCGAAGGACACATCAAGGTCGAGATCGGCGATGTGGACCGTCTGGTCAACCAGGCTGCGAAGGCGCATCTCAATCCAGGCGTTCTCCTCATCGAACACCGCGACATGCTCGAAGGTGTCAGGATCGAAGTTTGCATCGAGGTGTTTGTTGACCACACTCAAGACGTTCTTGTTGAACTCTGCCGTCACACCTTGACTGTCGTCGTAGGCGGCAACCAGCCGGCCCGAGTCCTTTACCAAGTCCGTACCGAGCACAAAGCTGTCGCCCGGGTTGAGTGTTGCAACAACCTGCTCGAGGAAGTCACGGCGCTGCGCCGGCGCGAAGTTGCCGATAGTTCCGCCGAGGAAGACGATGACCCGGCGGCCTCCAGAAGGAAGAGTGCCGAGGTGCCGTTCGAAATCCCCAACCACCCCATGAATCCGAAGGTCGGGATAGTCCTCGCCAATCACCTTCGCCGCGTCGATCAGCGTCTGTTCGGAGACATCGAAGGGAACAAACCGAACAAGCTGCCCCGTCGCGGTAAACGCATCGAGCAGGACTCGAGTCTTGTCAGAGGTCCCCGATCCCAGCTCGATCAGCGTGTCAGCAGCGGAGAGCGCGGCGATCTCGCCGGCTCGAGCGTGCAGAATCTGGCGCTCAGCCTCAGTCGGATAGTACTCGGGGAGGCGCGTGATCTGATCGAAAAGGTCGCTGCCACGATCGTCGTAGAACCATTTCGGCGGCAGCGTCTTTGGCGACGAGGTCAAACCTTCCAGAACGTCGTTGCGGAGTTGTGGCGCCCACTCATCGGCATCGAGATGGATATCAAGTTCTGGCTCTGGCATGGGTCAACTTTCAAGGGAAGAAGTACCCAGTATCAACCGTGGAGAACCCGAGGGCATTCCCCTACCGGCGTCGGCGTTGGTACAACGTCACTTCTTGACTCAAAGGCACCAGGTCGCGGCGATGTTCGCGATGGGCATCCTTTACCGCTTCGTCGGCCGCTACCCGCAAAACAGCGAGCTGTGACTCCAACGTCGCGACCTCGGCTTCGAGTTCGAGAACCCTCTTCACCCCAGCCAAGTTGAGGCCCATCGAGGTCAGCTCGAGGATCCGTCGAAGAAACTCTATGTCGGCGTCGGAGTACCGACGTCCGCCACCATCGGAGCGAGAGGGCACAACAAGGCCTTTGCGCTCATAGATACGCAACGTTTGGGGATGACACCCAGCCAGCTCAGCGGCGACCGAAATCACGTACAGCGCCCGAGTGGAGGCAACGGATCGTGCTGGTAGTGGTTCCGCCATTAGTCGACCTCGAGATACGCCCGTGGTGAGTTGGTGGTTGCTTTCTGGAGCGCCTCAATAGCATTGCGCTGTTTGTCGGTGAGCTCGCTCGGAACATCGACGAGCACCTCGACGAGAAGATCGCCGGTGGTCTTTGCCGTTTTGACACCCTGACCTTTGACTCGAAACTTTTGCCCCGAACCGGTACCGGCCGGGATCTTGATGGTGCGGGTTCCATCGTCGAGTGTCGGCACCGTGATTTTGGCACCCAAGGCCGCCTCGGCGAAGGTGACCGGCACGACAAGAGTGAGGTGGTTCCCTTTGCGACCGAAGTGCTCATGACCAGCAACATCGACGATTACGAAGAGGTCTCCAGGTGGTCCGCCATAGGTGCCAGGCTCGCCGCGCTTGGCGAGCTTGATGCGTTGGCCATTCTTTACGCCGGCCGGGATACGAACCTTGACTTCGCGGGGTCGACGCTCGGAGCCGGTACCACGACACGAGCTACACGGATCGGTAATGACCGTGCCGCGGCCGCTACATCCGCCGCATGGCCGACTAAACGAAAAGCCGCCCTGGTCATCGTCGGTAACACCGTTGCCATGGCAGATTCCGCACACACCCGGGGAGGTGCCAGGTTCTGAACCCGAACCCTTGCAGGTCGAGCAGGCGGCATCACTAACCAAGTGAACGGCTGTGGTGATTCCGCGAACCGCATCGTCGAAGGAAAGGTGCAGAACCGCTTCGAGATCGGCACCCTTACGGGCTGGTGACGGCTGCTGACCGCGACCGAAGCCAGGCGGTTGGCGTTGGGTCGGGCCGCCACCGCGGCCAAACATTCCGCCGAGAAGGTCGCCAAGGTCGCCGAATCCGCTGGGGTCAAAGTTGAGCCCACCAGAACCGGGTCCTTGACCACCGCCGAACCCTCCACCCATTGGGCCAAGGCTTCGAACCTGGTCGTATTCTTTGCGCTTTTCTTCGTCACCGACGACGTCGTACGCCGCCGAGATTTCCTTGAAGCGTTCTTCAGCCTTCTCGTCGCCCTGGTTCGCGTCGGGGTGATACTTCCGCGACAGCTTTCGGTATTCAGACTTGATGTCTTTGGATGTTGCATCTTTCGGGACGCCAAGAACCTTGTAGTAGTCCTTGTCCATCCATTCGCGTTGTGCGGTCATGTCACCTCCTCAGGAGACAGGTGGAGAAATAGTACGGCAGGAAATCAATGCTGGTGTGGAACGCGTTAGCCCCGGACCTTGACCATGGCGGCACGCAGGGTACGACCATTGAGGCCGTATCCGGCGCGGAGCACCTCGGTCACGATCTGGCCTTCGTCGCCATCGACAGCCGGTTCGGTCATAACCGCTTCGTGCAGGTTTGGATCAAAAGCCTCCCCGGCAACGCCGAGTCGGGTAAGACCAACCGACACGAGGGTGTCGAGAAGCAGCGTATGAATAGGCACGACATCGGTGGAGCCCTGAGCGAGTGCACCATCGCAAGCATCGAGTACCGGCAGGAGTCTTTCGACGGTGCCAGCAGCGGCGAAGGAGGCGAGCTCCTGTTGCCGCTTTTCGGTTTGTTTGCGAAAGTTCGAGAACTCGGCGGCGACCCGTTGGTACTGGTCGCGTTCGCCGGTGACTCGTTCGAGGTCGGCGATGAGGGTCTCGACGGTGAGCTCGGGAACCGGCTCGCCATCGAGAATCGCCGCGAGGTCCTCGTCGGTAATCGACTCCGAGCCACCAGCGATATCGGCTTCGGGGTGTGCCCCCATCGCTTCATCGCTGGTGATCGGATCAGCCGGAACCGCTGCAGCCTCGGCTGCTGGGTCTTGGGGTGCCTGGTTGGCTGGGTCGCCAGCCGGCACATCGTCGGTGTTGGACATCGAGGATCAGGCCTCGTCCGATTCGGCATCGTCTTCGTCTTCGACGATTTCGGCGTCGACTACTTCGTCGTCGTCAGGAGCTTCGGCATCATCGGTTGGTGCCGATGCGGCGGCTTCTTGCGATGCCGCTTCGTACAGCTTGGCGCTGACGGCCTGGACCTTTTCGGACACCGATTCGGTGTTGGTCTTAATGGCTTCGATGTCTTCGCCGCCAATGGCATTCTTGAGGCCAGCAAGGGCGTCTTCGATACCTGAAGTCTCGTCGGCGTCGAGCTTGTCGCCCTGGTCCTTGAGAAGTTTCTCGGTGGAGTAGACGAGCGTGTCGGCACCGTTACGCACCTCGGCTTCGTCACGACGCTTCTTGTCTTCCTCGGCGTGAGCTTCGGCGTCCTTCACCATCTGGTCGATGGAGTCTTTATCCATCGACGACTGACCGGTGATGGTCATCGACTGCTCTTTGTTGGTTGCCCGGTCCTTGGCCGACACATGCACGATGCCGTTGGCATCGATGTCGAAGGTGACCTCAATCTGGGGCATGCCACGCTGAGCTGGTGGAAGGTCGACCAGCTGGAATTTGCCGAGGGTCTTGTTGTACTGCGACATCTCGCGTTCGCCCTGGAGCACGTGGATCTCTACCGACGGCTGGTTGTCTTCAGCCGTGGTGAAGGTCTCGGTGCGTCGGGTGGGGATCGTGGTGTTGCGTTCGATGAGCTTGGTCATGACGCCGCCCTTGGTTTCGATACCAAGCGACAATGGCGTGACATCGAGAAGGAGGACGTCTTTGACATCTCCCTTGAGTACGCCAGCCTGAACCGATGCGCCGATGGCCACGACTTCGTCGGGGTTCACGGTCTTGTTGGGCTCTTTGCCGGTCATCTCGAGGACGAGTTCGGTTACCGCAGGCATGCGAGTGGAGCCACCGACGAGGATGACGTGGTCAAGCTCGCCCTTGGTGAGTCCGGCATCCTTGATGGCCTGCTCGAATGGCGTCTTGCAACGCTTGAGAAGCTCGGAGGTGAGTTCCTCAAACTTTGCGCGAGTGAGGTTGTAGTCAAGGTGAAGCGGACCAGCGTCGGTCGCGGTGATGAACGGAAGGTTCACCTGCGTTGCCTGGGTCTGCGACAGCTCGATCTTTGCCTTCTCGGCAGCTTCCTTGAGACGCTGCACGGCCATGTTGTCGGCCTTGAGGTCGACACCGTGGTCGCCCTTGAAGGACTCGGCGAGCCAGTCGATGACCGCATCGTCCCAGTCGTCGCCGCCAAGGCTGGTATCGCCATGGGTGCTCTTTACTTCGAACACGCCGTCGCCGATTTCGAGAACCGAGACGTCGAAGGTTCCGCCACCGAGGTCGAAGACGAGGATCGTCTGATCGGCGCCGTCGTTCTCGAGGCCGTAAGCCAATGCGGCTGCGGTGGGCTCGTTGATGATGCGCAGTACTTCGAGGCCAGCGACGGTGCCAGCTTCCTGAGTGGCGGTGCGCTGAGCATCGTCGAAGTAGGCGGGAACGGTGATGACCGCCTGGGTGACGGTGTCGCCCAAGTAAGCCTCGGCGTCACGCTTGAGCTTCATCAGCGTACGAGCGCTGATCTCTTGGGAGTTGTAGGCCTTGCCATCGATATCGATGGACCAGTTGGTTCCCATGTGGCGCTTGACCGACCGAATGGTGCGGTCGGGGTTGGTGATGGCTTGACGTTTGGCGACTTCGCCAACGAGAACTTCGCCGTCTTTGGAGAAGGCGACTACCGACGGGGTAGTGCGTGATCCTTCTGAGTTGGGGATGACGACTGGTTCGCCACCCTGAAGTACCGATACCACCGAGTTGGTGGTTCCAAGGTCGATTCCTACAGCCTTGCTCATAGGTGTTGCTCCTTCTGCAATCCGCCAAAGGCGGAGTTTTGAGATTGATATTCGGGGGAAAGAATGGTTTGGGGGTGTTGTTTCTTGATTGTAGCCCAGCTATTCGCTGAATTTACCGTCATGTGACGACTGTTATAAACAAAGTTGAGTCGACCATTGTCAGGTTTAACCACAATAGTATTGGTAGTATTCCTTCTTCCCATTCGAACTGCAAAGAAATCTCTGGCCGCTCGGGAACGCTAGGAATTGTCACCACGATCTGAAACACTCCTTTCATGGATCCAACATTCGACGCTGAAGCCAAAGAAGAGGCGCTGCGCGAAGAATCAGAATCGTGGGACACCACCGCACCCGTCGAAGCCCGAGACGGCGACATCCCAACCGTCGATGTCGGGCCGTACTTCGAGTCGGGCACCGCTACCGACCTACAGGCCGCCGCAGATGCGCTGCGGCATGCATCAGAAACCGTTGGCTTTCATCAGCTGGTCGGCCACGGCGTTTCCCAAGCCGCCATCGACGCGATCTTTCACCAAACCCGCCGATTTCATGCGCTGCCGCTCGCGCTGAAATCAACCATTCGCATGGACCGCGACGACTGGCCGCTCAAGGGCTGCGGCTACCTCCCGGTCGGCGAGCGCAAGCTCCCTCGCCGCGAAAAAGGGAACGCCAACGAAGCCTTCATCGTCAAAGCCGACCGCGACATCGAGTCCGAGCACAACCAGTGGCTCGCCGATGATGACCTCCCCGGCTTTCGTGCCGGAGTCGAAGAGTTTGGCACCATCATCACCGCCCTAGCGCTGCGAATCCTGCCCATCTACGCCGCTGCGCTCGACCTGCCCGCCGACTTCTTCGAAGCTGGCTTCCGCCATCCGTTCTCCCGGCTCCGCCTCTCGCATTATCCGCCGGCCGAACCTCGAACCGGCGACGATGCGTACGGCATCGCCCCGCACGTTGACACGACGTTCTTTACGTTGCTCCTCCAAGACGGCCCTGGTCTCACCATCTATAGCCACGAGCGCGATCGTTGGGTGTCGGTTCCGGTTGTCGACGGTGCGTTCGTTGTGAACTCCGGCGAATTGCTCCGGCAGTGGAGCAATGACCGCTTCCTCAGCACTCGCCACTATGCCCATAACACCAGTGCCCATAACACCAGTGCTCGCGACCGCTATTCAATCCCGTTCTTCTTCAACGCAACGTCGGACTACCCCATGGAATGTCTGCCCACCTGCCACGGCCCTGACAACCCGGCGAAATACCCAACGATCAGCTACAACCAAAGCCAAGGCGTCATTCAGGGCGAATAGCCGACCATCTGGTTCTCAGAAACAGATCAGGATGATGTTTCGTTTGTTCATCACCAATGGCATCCGACGCTCATTCACGACGGTTTCCTCTTGGCAGCGATGCTTGAGATCCCGGTAACCGGGAGCGCGTACGTTGCTGAGTGAAGTCTCGTAACGCAGGTACCAGTAGCTCGACCAATCAGCCCAAAACAGGCTTCGCACCGCGCCAATGGTGTGACGGTGATAATCACGCTGCTGCTGCACTTCGCTCCACCCGATAACCACCGGCTTCTCAGGGTCCTGCATCGACAACACTCGTTGCTCGATATGGGCGGCGGCGAGTTTGTCGGTCTGACGAAGACCGTCGAGACCCTCGTTTTGTTTCAGCGTGCTGTAGCCAAACTGCAGCACCAGCAGGGCAACGACGGCCACCACGCCCATGTTGATCTTGTCCCAGCGTTCGTCGCCCGCCGTCTTCTCCCACAACGCAGCGATCGCAAAGGAAAACAATAGGGGGATGAACCAGAACGACCGCAACGGTTGATCATCGAAGCTGACCGGGATGGTGAGTAACTGCAGCATGCACAGACTGAAGGTGATTCCAAAGAAACCGAGCGCCACCTTCTCGTATCTATTAGTGCGGTTTGAGGCGATCAGATAGACGAGCGAACCAACAGACAAGACCACCACAAGTGTTTGTTGACGGCCAGGAATGAATCGGAAGTCGTTCACGAGGCGTTCAAAATTGGAGAATCGATCGCCAAATACGTCGATCATCTCGGAGGGTTCCCGAGACGAGAAGTGCCCTCGTGGCTCGACCCAAATGGCCACCAACTTGCCCAACGCCGTGTAGATCGCGAACCCGACTCCGAGGCCGCCGCCGGTTGCCAGAACAGCTTTGGCAAAGCCGACCCAAGACGTTGCGAACCGCGCCTGGTGGTAAACGAGAAGCGCCACTGCCAAGAACAAGATGTAGAGACCGCTCTGGTACGAACCGGCGACGATGGTCGTAGCTATCGCCGAGGAACCAAACAGAAACCCGAGCCGCGGCGCCCCCTTGTTTACCCACAACAAGGCTGCGCATACGAAAAACACAATGGCCAAACTGAACTGGATCAGCGTGAAGTGCAGAAGGATATAGAGAACCGGGTACAGCGAGAAATAGGCAACGAGGAGATAGCTACGAGCGGCCTGGTGAATATTGAGCAGGCGCATCGCGCTGAAACCGAAGACCACCATTCCTGCAACGGCAAAGAAGTAGCCGTACGACAAGGTCTGTTCACTTGTGTCGGCCACAAACCCGAGCACCAGGTTGAACAGATAGATGATGTAGCGGTTCCATCCGAGGAAGACATCGGCGATGTACTTCGGCGTGCCCTCGTTGGCGAGAACAAGCGGCGCATCATCGATGGAGAAGTGGCGATATGTCGGAAAGCGGATGATGACGAGCAACAGCCACAGAACTGCCATCCGCACAAGACTCTGCCGATGAGCAGGGTCTTTGAGACTACTTCTCAACGTACACAGCGTATTGCGCCCCGAGTGGCACCCGCTTTAGTAGCCGATCGGCGACCTTCAAGATCTTGTTGATGGGCGGGATCGCCAAGATGAACTCGATCCGTGGGGTTCGGCCGAACGAGGACGAAACCATCCGCTCGAGTTCTTTCGGTTTCAACAGAACTGCGTGTTCGTCCAAGATGCAGTCGTTGACGACCTTGAGCGTGAGCGGGTTATAGGGGTTGTGTTCGAAGACGGCGAAAATGCCACCGGGTTTCAAAACCCGCTTGGCCTGATCGATGAACCGCTGCCACTCGTCGGGGTCAACGTGGTGCATCACACACACGGTAAAGACCACGTCGAATTGTTCGTCGGGAAACGGGAGCGTCTGGCCCTCATAGAGCACATATTCAACGTCGGGGTGATTCTTGCGCGCCGCCTCGATGGACATTTCCGAGACATCGATGCCGACAATAGAACCGAAGTCGTTTTCGAACAGTCCTTCGAAGATTCCGATACCGCAGCCGAGATCAAGAACATCGAGTTCGTTCGTTGGCCCGAGAGTTTCGGTGAGGTAGTCCCGGAAGTACTCGGCCTTGCTACGGGTGAAGAAATCGGCCTTCAAGCCGCTGAAGGCAACAGAGCTATCGACGTCGGCGGTGTAGTTCGCGCTGCGGTCGTCGAAGACTTGCTTGAGTGACTTCGCAAGAGGTTTCTTCGTCATTTTGCTCCGCCGGGCTGTAGTCATCGGGACGGATAACTGAAATTCGACTCTATCAGCGGGGCTAGCCGGTTACATCTCTACCTGCACATACACCAGATCGGGCTACGCTTTGCCGTGCCTGTGAACCCGAGCGGATTCGACGCCGACGTGATCGTGGTCGGTCTTGGAGCAATGGGTGCAGCTGTCACGTACCAAGCACAATCGATGGGGCTCGAGGTCCTCGGCATCGACCGCCACGAGCCGCCGCACGAGTTTGGGTCGTCGCACGCCGAAACGCGAATCTCTCGCCTCGCCGTCGGTGAAGGTCCGCAATACATCCCCTTTGTCGCGCGTGCGCACGAGCTCTGGCACACGATTGGCGACGCTGTCGGTGAGACCCTGTTTCACCAGAGCGGCGGATACGTCATCACCAATACCGACGGCGGCAACGACGATCGCTGGCACGACTTTGTTACCGCAACCGACAACGTGGCTCAGCTTGCAGGGATCCCGTACACAACTCTCACCGCAGCCGAGGTTCGGGCGGCTCACCCAAATCTCAAACTCACCAACGACATGCGAGCCGGCCATGAGCCCACCGGCGGCGTCATCATGTGCGAGCGCGCTGTCGAAGCGCAGCTCAGGTTGGCCCGACAAAACGGCGCCCGCATTCGTGTCAACGAAACGGTCGCCGCGGTTACCCCCGATGACCAGGGCGTTGTGGTCGAAACCGATCAGGGGTCATACCGGGCTCGCGATGTGGTCCTCGCGACGGGAGCTTGGATGCACGATCTGGCCAGCGCTCATCACAGCAACCAACTCAGCATCACGCGACAGGCGGTGTTCTGGTTCGAAGCCGAAGACCTCGATGCGTTCCGTGTCGACCGAATGCCCTTTGTGATCTGGACCGGAGACACCATCGACGACTACGTCGGGTTGTTTCCGGTGCCCCCGGGCGCAACCAATGGCGTAAAGATCCTTGGTGAACAATTCAGCGAAACCACCTCGCCGAGCGAGGTAAACCGGACGATCTCCGACGCCGAAGTCGCCGAGTTCTACGAGACCCACGTGGCTCCGCAGATTGATGGCGTTACATCTCGCTGTATCAAGCGGGCGGTCTGCCTCTATACCAATACGCTCGATGATCACTTCCTCATCGAACCCGACCCACGATCCAACCGCATCACCGTCATGTCGCCGTGCAGCGGGCACGGGTTCAAGCACTCCCCCGCTTTAGGCGAGGCCGTGGCACAACGAATCGCCACCGGCGCAAGCGATCTCGACCTCTCACCTTTCGGGTGGGGCGACACACCAGCTTGAGACAAACGCCGGAGGCGTGGAGCCGGAGGCGCAACAATAAGGAAGAATAAGGAATGCCCAACTTCAAACAGGTTGATGTGTTCACCGACGTTGCGTACCTGGGCAACCCGGTTGCCGTGGTGCTCGATGGGTCAGGTATCGACGACGAGGCGCTTCAACGGTTCGCTCACTGGACCAACCTGAGCGAGACCACGTTCCTGCTCCCTCCAACCGATCCGGCTGCCGATTACCGAGTCCGGATTTTCACCACCGATACCGAGCTGCCGTTTGCCGGCCACCCAACCATCGGCACATGCCATGCATGGCTCGAAGCCGGTGGGCAGCCGAAGACCCCAGGCGTTGTGATCCAGGAGTGTCCGGCCGGTCTCATTACCCTTCGCCAAAGCGCCCTTCGCAAAAACAGTGTCGGCCGCCTGGCGTTTGCCGCACCGCCGCTGACCCGCGGCGGGCCAGTCGACGAAGCAGACCTCGAAATGACGTGTCGAGTTCTTGGGATCGACCGAAGCGAAATCATCGACGCGCAATGGGCCGACAATGGCCCCGGATGGCTAGCGGTAATGCTCGCTGACGCCGACGCGGTCTTGGCTCTTGAGCCCGACTTCGGCGCGGCCGAAAGCTACGACATCGGGGTAGTTGGCGGTGCTCCGCTGGGTGTTGTTGGCGCGGCGCCAGGCGGTAGCGCCGATGTGGAGGTACGGGCGTTCTTTCGGTCGAGCGGCCAAGCGGCCGAAGACCCGGTAACTGGAAGCCTCAACGCAGCACTCGCCCAATGGTTGTTGGGCAACGGAACGCTCACCGCCCCCTACATCGCCTCGCAAGGTACCGCTCTCGGCAGAGCCGGACGCGTCTACATCGACCAAGCGGACGGAGAGATCTGGGTAGGCGGCGATGCCGTCACCTGCATCAACGGCACCGTCGACCTCTAACCAAACACCCAGCCCATCCCGGTGCCTGGCACCGAAACGGGGTTTTGGTGCCAGGTGGACGCGTCCGCGGGCGCCTCCGGCGGACCAGGTCGCCCGCCTATTGCAGGGTTAGAACGAGATGAGGCTCGGCTCGTAATCGTCGGGGGCTTCGTAGCCGAGCAAGTTGAACGCGGTGGCAGCGATGTTGGCGAGTCCGTTTTGGCTGGTACCGGTTAGTTGGTACTCGCCGTCGTAGCGGGCGTCGTGAATCACGAACGGCACGGGGCTGAGGGTGTGCGAGGTCTTTGGAGATCGCACGCCGTCCTTCTCGGTAAACATGATGTCGGCGTTGCCATGGTCGGCGGTGTAGATCAGCACACCACTCAGGTCGTTAATGACGTCGAGCAGTCGGCCAAGCGATTCATCGACAACTTCCATTGCTTCCACGGCCGCGGCGAGATCGCCGGTATGCCCAACCATGTCGCCGTTGGCAATGTTGATGCGACCAAACCGGAATTCGCCGCTGCGAAGAAGGTCGATGGTGGCGTCGGTAATCTCCCGGGCTTTCATCGCCGGCGCTTCGTTGAACTCGACATTGTCGGAGGGAATTTCGATGTAGGTCTCGAGCGACTCATTGATGTACCCGCTCTTGTTGCCATTCCAAAAGAACGTGACATGGCCAAACTTCTGGGTTTCGCTGATGGCGAAATTCTTCAAGCCGGTTGCGCAGAGAAATTCGCCCATCGTGCGATCGATGGTGGGTGGATCCACTAGGTAGTTGGTTGGAACAAAGGCGTCGCCGTCGTACTGAAGAAGGCCGGCGTAATAGACGTCGGGGTGGGCGCCCCGGTCGAACGCCGTGAACTCAGCATCTTCGTAGGCCATCGAGATTTCGATTGCCCGGTCGCCTCGGAAGTTGGAGAGGATCACCGAGTCGCCGTCGGCCATCCGCCCCACCGGATTTCCAGCCTCATCGACGACAACAAACTCGGGAAGGTACTGATCGCCCTTCTCGGTCTCGGCATACAACGTCTCGACCGCTTCGGTAGCTGACGGGAACGCCCGACCAACACCGTGGGTGTGGCAGTTGTAGCCGCGCTCGACCATGGGCCAGTCGGCTTCGTAGCGATCCATCGTGAGGGTCATTCGTCCACCGCCCGACGCAATGGCGAAATCGGCACCATGGGTCTGGTTGATTTCGGCGAGGACACCCTCGGTGGTTTCGAGATACCCCAGGGCCGACCGGGCAGGGACATCGCGGCCATCGAGAAGAAGGTGCAGACGGGCACGCTTTACGCCCCGTTCGGCGGCCTTGCGCAACAGTGCATACAGATGGTCATTGTGGGAGTGCACATTGCCGTCGGAGTGGAGACCAATGAAGTGCATCGTTCCACCCGATGTCCCGATGCATCGATCGGTTGCTGCGGCCCAGACCGGCGTGTCAAAAAGTGCACCCGACTCGATCGACTTGTTCACCAGTTTGGCGCCCTGGGCGAACACTCGACCTGCTCCGAGCGCGTTGTGACCGACCTCGCTGTTGCCCATGTCGTCGTCGGTCGGAAGTCCGACCGCGAGTCCATGCGCTCGCAACGGCGTCGATAACAATGATTCGTTCAGGGCATCGAGCGTTGGTGTGTTGGCTTCGCTTACTGCGTTACTCGGCCCATCGGGCGCGATACCGACGCCATCGGCAACGACGATAAGGACCGGACCGGTCCGGCCTGGGAACGAGGCATGCGGCGACAGTGCAGAAACATTGGTCATAGGCTCGCCAAGTCTACGCGGCATACGACCAAGCGTGGTTTACGCGGTCTCTACGCCCTGGCTGCTTCGAGCAGGTAACCCTTCGACCGCACCGTTCGCAACGCCAAACCACTGCCGTGGAGGCGCTTTCTAATTCGGGTGACATGAACGTCGAGGGCGTTGCGGCCACTCACCGAATCGTCGGGCCAGCCATGTGCGCTCAACGTTTCGCGAGAAACGACTGCGCCCCATTTGTCGACTAACGCCGACATGATACGCGCCTCGACTGGCGGTAGCGCCACCCATTCACTCCCAAAACGGACAAGACCAGCGTCGTCCATCTCGGGGCGGACGAGGTCGTTTTGTTGCACCCGCCGCCGCAGAGTCTCGGCTCGCAATTCAAGGTCAGCTGCATCGGCTGGAACCCGAATCCAGTCTTCGAGCGGATCAGCCATGACGAGCGGCAACCCGGCGCCCTCGACAAGAATAAGTCGCGGGAGGCCCGCTTCCCGAAGTTCCGCCAACCGTGTGGCCTGATCAGGCCATGTCACAACATCGATAGTGTTAATCATTAAGAATCAGGAACCACCCTAATTAATGAAGCCGATTACATGCGTAGGCGGCTGAGGTTGCGAACAACGTTATTGAACGTGATGCGAGGGTTCCGACGACACCAAACTGGCTCGCAAACTTCGAAACTGGCTCCGAGACGCCACTTATAGCGAGAAGGTTGACCTTTCGTCTGCGTGCTTCAGTGCCAGTAGCGGTATCGTCGCAATTGTTATGAAGCAACGATTTCGCCCTCAGCACCTCGTCATCGCCATTGGCGTAGGAATTGCGATCTTTACGGTCGGATCAGGCATCGTCCCGATCTTCACCGAGTTCCACGATGACTCGCTTATTACTCGCGAGGTATTCGAGAACATCCCTACGGCCATCAAGGTCGCTTTCTACACGATCATCCCCGTGATGATCATCTACATGACCGTTCTCTTCGCACAGCGAATGAAGAACTGGCAGCGAGGCGCTCCCGATAACCGGGCGACCACTTCGGAGAATGCTGGGCGTCGTTTGGGCGATTTCCGGGCAGGCGTCTACATGCAGACCCTGCTTCGCGATCCAGCCGCTGGCCTCATGCACTCACTCATCTACTTCCCGTTCATCATCTTGATGGCCGTAACCACGGTGCTCGAGGTCAACCACCAGGTGCCCGAGGGACTCAAGTTCCTCCATGGCGATATCTACCGGGCCTACGCCCTCATCGGCGATCTCGCCGGAGCCGCCTTTCTGGTCGGCATTGTTTGGGCGATGGTTCGTCGCTACGGACCTCGTGCAGTTCGTCCATACCGCATCAGCATCAAGACCCGTCCCGAGCACGCCGTGGTTCTCCTTACCTTCTTTGCAATTGGTGTCACCGGCTTCGGCGCCGAGGCTTTCCGCATTGCTCACCAAGGCGAACTTGCCGGCGGCACGCTCCCCGAATTCGAGCGCTGGTCGATCATTGGTTACCCACTGGCCGTGCTCGTCGAACCGCTCGGCAATCTGAGTGGTTGGCATCAGGGCTGGTGGATCGCCCACGTTCTGAGCTTCATCGTGTTCCTCGCAATCCTGCCGGTCACGATGCTTCGCCACATGTTCACGTCACCGCTCAACATGTACCTCAAGGACCGCGACCGTCCCAAGGGTGCAATGAAGCCCATGGGCAACCTGATGGAAACCGAGCTCGAAACTTTCGGTGCTTCGACCATCGAAGATTTCACCTGGAAGCAACTTCTCGACACCGACGCCTGCACCATGTGTGGCCGATGCACCAGCGTCTGCCCAGCGCACCACACCGGCAAGCCACTTGATCCACGTGAGATCGTGCTCAAGACCGGCGAAGTCATGGCCGCTACGGGTAGTCCACAGGTTTCACCTCCGATTGGCACCGACGCCGAGATCACCGTGCCCTCCAACTGGATGTTCGACCGGGTCACCCCCGAAGAGCTGTGGGCATGCACCACCTGTCGGGCCTGCGACGAGATCTGTCCCGTCAACATCGAGATTCTCGACAAGATCCTCGACATGCGCCGCTACCTGTCGCTGATGGAATCCAACTTCCCGTCGATGCTCGGTAACGCCTACCGGTCCATGGAAAACTCCTCGAACCCCTGGGGAATCAGCCAGACCGAACGCGCCGACTGGGCCGAAGACATCGAGGGCGTCAGCGTTCTCGACGGCTCCGACCCGCTGGAATCCGAATACCTCTACTGGGTTGGCTGCGCCGGATCCTTCGACGACAAGAACAAAAAGGTCACCCAGTCGATGGCCAAGCTGCTCAAGCGGGCGGGCATCGACGTGTCGATCCTCGGCCCATCAGAGCTTTGCACCGGCGACTCAGCTCGCCGCTCGGGCAACGAGTACCTCTTCCAGATGCTCGCCTCGCAGAACATCGAAACCCTCAACGGCATGGGTGTGAAGAAGATCATCACCCAGTGCCCTCACTGCTTCAACACCCTCGCCAACGAGTACCCAGAACTCGGCGGCCACTACGAAGTGGTGCACCACACGCAGCTGCTCGAATGGCTCATCGACTCGGGCAAGCTCGACCTCAAGGGTGCGTCGATCGAAGAACGAGTCGTCTACCACGACAGCTGCTACCTGGGTCGCCACAACGACGTCTACCTCGCACCCCGCAAGGTGCTTGGTTCGCTCGGAGGCATTCAGATTGTCGAAGCCGAACGCAACGGTACCGAAGGCATGTGCTGTGGCGCCGGCGGTGCTCGCTTCTGGCTTGAGGAAGACACCGGCAAGCAGATCAACACCGATCGCTCGCAGGAACTTCTGGCCACCGGCGCAACCCGTATCGCGACTGCCTGTCCCTTCTGCTACGTCATGATGGACGATGGCGTGAAGGGCGAAGGTGTCGATGAAGATCAGGTAAAGGTCGGCGACATCGCCATGCATGTGGTCGAAGCCATCGAAGAGGCCGAGGTTCGTGCCGACGCTGAAATGTTGGCCGAAGCACAAGCCGCAGCGTCAGCCACGGTAACCAACATGACCGCCACCGATTTGGGCGACACGCCACCAAGCTTCCAATAGTCCAAAATCTCGTGGCACCAGCCGACAGTATTTGTCGCTGTGTGTCACGAGTTTTTGCGTTTTAGGCGAGCTTCTTCGGGTTCTTCAGCAGTTCGAGCAACGAGTGCGCTGTTGGCAGGTTGCTCAGACGGTGGTTCTGGAAGCGAGTGATTCGACGCTGCCGGCCGTCGCGGACGCCAGCGATGCCGGCGTTCATGCTCATGACCTTTTTGATCTGGCCATCGAGTTTTCCATCGCCAGAGATGAGGTAGCCGCCGATGTGTTCGAGCTGCTCGCGGATGGAACCGACGTCGGAGGCAAGGACAGCACAGCCGGCCGCGGCGGCCTCGTAGATCACGATTGGCTGCGCATCGGCAACGTCTCGAGTCGGAAGAACAAAGATGTCGATGTCGTTAAACCACTCGCACCGGTCGTGATCATCAACCGGGTATTCGGCGTGATGAACCCGGTGCGGGTGACGGGCAGTTACTTCGAGAAGAGTTGAGCTGACCTCAAGGTCATCCATACTGCCGGCGATGTGCAGCTCGATTGCCAAACCGCTGTCGGCGAGTCGAGCGAAGGCTTCGATGACATCGAGTGCGCCGTCTTCGACCGTGAGAGCTCCCAAGAAACCAAGAATGATTGGTCGGCTTGTACCGACGTCTGGGGCTTCGTAGCCGGCAAGTTTGGCGACGACATCGTCGGCAAGGAACACACTGTTGTCGACGATCACGACGCGATCAGGGTCACCCGAATGAGCAGCAAGCTCGGCCATTCGTTGCGACGGGACGACTTCGAGCGCCGGTTGGCAGAGCCTCCGGAAGAGTCGGAGGTGGTTGGTTGAGGCAGAGAGATAGACATCACTGTGGTGCACGGCCACTACTGGCAGACCAAGCGTGCTGGCCGGAACTGCGCCGAGCGCGCCACGGACTGCGGTGTCGGAAGGAACCGTTACAAGGAAGGCCCCAGTTCCACTTGAACCGCGCCGGGAGCGACCAAAGAGCGAACGGACCGGAGCGACGGCATCGGAGAGATTGACCTCGCAAAGATCGACCGCATCGGACCGTTGCAGGTACTGCAACATGGCGTCGGTAGAACCGGCGGCCGTCGATGTGGCGGACGAGAGCGTGGATGACACAACGACCCGCGCATACGTGGCTCTTGTCGTTTCCTGCCGCTGCATCACACTGTGATTCAGCTCGTCCCAAGCCATGTTCGTCATCACTACACCCATCGGCGAATGACGTTCGTCGATGAGGATTCAGACCGACATTTGTCGAGATGGGCGGAAGAGTGGACCTGAAACGGAGCTATAACTCGTCGGGGCAGTCGTCCTTCCTAAGTTTCGGTCCGAGTAGGCCGATTGGACTACGACCCTGCGACACCGAATCCGCCGTCGCGCATACTTAAAGGCCCTTGTGCACGTAGCTAGTCCGCGAATTCTCGAACCAGTTGAGGTTGATAACGACGCTTCGTCGGACTTGTACGAAGGCTTTCTACCTCCGCGCCGAGTCAGTCTCTTGAATTCTTGGCTCTCTCTTGCGGCAATAGCTACTGCCATGACTGTCGTTGCCTCATTGCTTCGGCCTGCCTCCTCACTTGGCCTCGGAATAACAATGATCCCTTACGTTTCAAGCGTTTTGGCGAACGCTCGGGTCGTTCTACTCCTTTCGAAGCACGTCCGCACTCCCGATTTAGGAGCGCTCAACCCGTACTCAATCGTGGTATGCATCGTGTGCACGATCTACGTGGCGAGACCCCTCTTTATACTCCGTTCGGGAATCCTAGGCTCGGCCGGCACGAGTGAGCAGTCTCTCGCCGGTATGGAAACTGCAATGGCAAACGCGCTTGCGTCCACTTCATTGGCAATATCCGTGCTTTCCACTGGTCTCGTAGCCGGAGTTCTATCTGCTTCAAGTTCGTCAAACGGGCGCAACGTCACTACCCGGGCCCGGCCCCGTGGCGACAAAAGCATCGGGATACTTGGACTAATCGCGACCTTTCTTCTTGTCCTGGTACTCCGAACCATCTTTGATTCAGAACGAGGATTCTTCGGAGCACTTACCGCTCGGCAACTGACATTCGAAGCCAAAATGCACCTGCTTTGGGCAGCTGAATACCTCCGCCTTGCAGTCATAGCCCTTATTGGTGCGCGCAGGTCCGCTGGCTCAAAGGTGGGAACACCCATCAAAGCTCTGTACGGCGCAACAATATGTCTCGACTTCCTATCGGGTTCCCGCACCGAACTCCTGCTCAACAACCTGCTGCTTTGCGCAGCTGTCCTCCTCGTTACTTCGGTACGGTCAAATCGCCTGCAACAACGTGACATGATTCGATTTGCGGGAGTCCTTGCTGCGCTGTGTTTCTTCGTAGGGTTTGTTGCACTGCGCCAATACGTACGTGACGAACGAGGTCAGTTTGATGCTTCTGCAGTCGTGACTTCTGTGATCCGAATGGATGAGTACATTCTTGACTCAGACGAAGCTGCGGGATTCGACTATCTCGTTCAGATCCAAGGCGAATTCCCACGCTCGCACCAGTACCGCGGACTTAGTGGAGTCGCTTCGATCGCCGCCGCCCCAATCCCATCCGCGATTTTTCCAGGCAAGCCTGACAGGGCATCAGTTGCCCTAACAGCAGTACTTGCCCCCGATCGCGTGAAACAAAACGCCAACATCGCCGTCTCTGGATTCGCTGACTTGTATTCGATAGGAGGACTGGCATCGCTCTTACTAGGCAGCGCAATTGTCGGAACCTTGCTCGGCTTCTGTATGCGGTTTGCCAGAAATTTCAGTGCACCGTATGTCCGGGTCATCGTTGCCTATGCAGTAGCTCTCTCCATGATGGACGCAATTCGTTCCGATATTTTCTCAGCCGCTCTTACCCCAGCGAGGCTGGTTTTGGTTTGGGTGGCACTCAAGACGGTCCTACTAATTAGTCGTGGGGTGGAACCCGTACCTTCGGACATCCCCGGACCCACCGTCTAGTTCCCTTAGGCCATCCTCGTAGTCAATCCATTGTCTTGAGATTTGCTGCATCGCAGACCGACGCGCCGATATGCCTGACCAGGGATCAGGGCGGAGGTTTTATGGGCAAAAAGACTCATGACATGGGCCTTTAGGCCGATCGGTACTGATGCCAATGATTCAGTTACCGGCAACACCGTTGAATAAGGACGCCCGCATCTTTGTTGCAGGCCACGGTGGTCTTGTCGGCTCCGCGATCCTCAGAAATCTCAAGGGTCGTGGCTACCACAACATCCTCGTCGCGACGCGAAATGAACTGGACCTGAGGGATCAGGCAGCAGTGAATGAGTGGTTCGAGAAACACGAGCCGGAATTCGTATTCCTGGTCGCCGGAACCGTTGGCGGAATTCTCGCTAACTCCACTCGGCCAGCCGAGTTCCTCTACGACAACATGATGATTCACGGAACTGTGGTTCACGCCGCGTACCAAACTGGCGTGCAAAAACTGCTTTACCTTGGCAGCTCGTGCATCTACCCACGAAACGCTCCACAACCAATCTCCGAGGACTCGCTATTAACCGGCCCCCTCGAGCCAACGAACGAGGGGTATGCGCTGGCCAAGATCTCGGGGATCAAGTTGTGCGACTACTACCGGGAACAATACGGATGTGACTTCATCTCCGCGATGCCCACGAATCTCTACGGGCCATTTGACAACTTTGACCTCCAGTCAAGTCATGTGTTGCCGGCGCTAATCCGGAAGTTCCACGAAGCAAAACTCACCGGCGATGCGGTCGAGATCTGGGGAACCGGCGCCGCTGAACGAGAGTTCCTCTTTGTCGATGACCTAGCCGACTGTTGTCACTTCCTCATGGAGAACTACTCCGAAGCTGGCCACATCAACGTTGGCACTGGAGTGGATCTAAGTATCAAAGACTTGGCACTGCTCATCCGGTCGGTCGTCTTCCCCGAGGCTGACCTGGTGTTTGACGACACCAAACCAGACGGCATGCCGAAAAAGGTCCTCAACGTAGACAAGTTGACCGAACGAGGATGGAGAGCATCCGTGGAACTCCAAAGCGGCATTGAGCGCACCTATAGCTGGTTTGTCGAAAACCAGACTTCCATTCGCAAGACCCACGAACAGGAACACGACTATGCGTAAGGCGATTGTTACCGGCGCCGCTGGCCAAGACGGCTCATACTTGTGTGAGCTACTGCTGGACAAGGGCTACGAAGTCCACGGGATAGTCCGACGAACTTCTTCCGGCGGCGAAACACGGCTGACCCATCTTGAACACGACCCCAATGCCTCGGGCCGGTTCTTCCTTCATCATGGCGATCAGCTCGATACGGGTCGCCTGGTTCAACTCTTGTCCAAGGTAGAACCAGACGAGTTTTATAACCTTGCTGCCCAGAGTCACGTTCGGGTTTCCTTCGAGATACCCGAATCAACCGTCGACGTTACTGGTGTCGCTCCTCTCCGTGCTTTAGAGAGCATCCGACTACTCGGGCTCGAAACCCGCTTCTATCAGGCGTCATCTTCCGAAATGTTCGGATCCACGAACCCTCCACAGAACGAACTCAGCCCGCTTCATCCACGGAGTCCGTACGCGTGCGCCAAGGTGCTAGCTCACCACTTGACGGTCAACTACCGGGAGTCTTATGGACTGCACGCAGTCAGCGGAATTCTCTTTAACCATGAGAGTCCGCGCCGCGGAGAGAACTTTGTGACTCGAAAGATCACGAAGGCCGTCTCGGCAATTGTCCGCGGTGAACAACAGCACCTCTTCCTTGGCAACCTCGATGCCAAGCGAGACTGGGGATTTGCTGGAGACTACGTCGAAGCGATGTGGCGGATGCTCCAGGCAGACAGCCCTGACGATTTCGTCGTAGCAACCGGAGAAGCGTTTTCGGTGCAACAATTTTGCGACCTTGCGTTCGGACATGTGGGACTCAAGTGGCAGGACTACGTCCGTTATGACGCCCGGTTCGAACGACCGGCAGAAGTTGATCACCTGCTGGGTGATGCATCCAAGGCGAAAGCAATCTTGGACTGGACCCCCACTGTTTCGTTTGAGGAACTTGTTACCCGAATGGTCGATGCCGACCTCCAATCATCAGACAAATCCGTGGTGGATCTGACGACCGAGCACAACGATGCGCATTCTCATTCATGACTTTGGGGCCTACCCATTCTCAGTACAACTCAGTCGAGAGCTAGCTACCCGTGGCCACGAAGTTCTCTACGTATACTTTGACGAGAGCTCGAGCGTTCGCGGCGAAGTTGCTCGACGAAAGGACGATCCGGCTGGATTCGCCACCGTCGGAATCGGTCGAGACGATAAATCCAGACGGTCATCGTTCGCGAAGCGACTACTGCACGACTTCGACTATGCATTGCATCTGACGGCCGAAGCGCGCACCTTTTCACCCGATGTGGTTGTATCCGCAGACTGCCCCCTGATCAGCCAGAAAGCCCTCCAGGCATTCGCGTCTCGATCGAATGCGAAGTTCGTCTTTTGGTTACAAGATCTTTTCGGCATTGCGATAGAGGCTGTTGTTGGCAGGAAACACCCCAAACTCTCAAAGCTTGTTGCGGCTCCGTTCAAGCTCCTCGAACACCACGTCCTAAAGGCGAGCGACCAGGTGCTCGCCATCTCGCCAGCTTTCCAGGACTACGTCGAGTCGGTCACCCACGAGGACTCTTCAACCGTCCTCTTCCCAAACTGGGCTCCCCTGAACAGCGTCCCAAACCACCCAGAAGTGCCTGACCAGCTCGGACTGCCGAAGAGCAAACGCATCCTCTATTCAGGAACGCTCGGGCTCAAGCACAACCCAGATTTTCTTGCAGAGCTAGCAACAGCTGTCGGCCGGGACAATGCTCACGTTGTCGTGGTGAGCGAAGGACCTGGACGCGATCGGTTGGAGCAACTGAAGGCCGAGGGTTCGATCGAGAACCTTTTCTTGCTGGACTTCCAACCATTTGAAGATGTGCCGTCAGTTCTCGGGTCGGCTGACGTACTCGTCGCCTTACTCACCGCAGATGCCTCGGCATTCTCTGTGCCCTCAAAGATTCTCGGCTACCTGGCAGCTGGTCGCCCGGTGTTAGCCCTCATGCCTTTAGACAACTACTCAGCAGAAATCGTAAAGGATGCCGGCGCAGGGATCGTCGTCCACCCCGCCGATCACCGTGAAGCAATCAACGAAGTTAAAGCACTTCTTCAGAGTTCTCAGAAGTCAAAGCAGCTCGGCGAGAATGCTCGAAACTATGCCGAGTCCGAATTCAACATCGCAACGATTGCCGACCGTTTCGAAGAGGCTTGCGGCATCGAGGCATCCATCAACCTGAACGAAACGATCGCGAGCCCAACGGTGGGTGCAGCGCTATGAGGCTCGTCTTCAACGCCATTCAACTCCGACCCCGGATGGCCGGAGTACGAACCCTCGCTGGCGGACTATTGCAAGGAATTCAAAATGCTGCAGGAGAGTCGAAGAACGAACTCGAACTAATCGTCGTAACAACGGCTCTTGGCCAAGACGCTCTTGAACAGGCGGGAGTCGATATCGGCCAACTCTCCCGAAATCACAGACTCGTTCTTCTTCCCTCTTGGTGCGCCCGTTCGGGCGCTGCCCTAATGACAACGATCGTGGTTCTACCAATCATCAGCGCCTGGTTTCGAGCGACTGCGATTCTTAGTTACGACTACATGTCACCGATCTTCAGCACGGCGAAACGGATCACCGTCGTGACCGACCTTCGCCTGCAAGAACTACGGAAGATCAAGCTCCGCCCGTTCCCCGTTCTCATACGGTCAATATGCAACCTCGCAAACAGCAGATTTGCTGACTCCGTCATCGCCATCTCTGAACACTCTGCAGCCGAGTTCACGTCGGTCTACGGAAATCATGGTGGGAACGTCGCTGCAATTCCGCTCGGCGTCCATCCCAAGGAGCGCCGAACAGTTTCACCTTCGCCAGGCCAGATCGCCACGATTGGCACGACACATTTGCACAAGCGTTTCGCCACCCTTGTGCAAGCGGCAGCAATTCTGGCGGAGCGGGGACTCGTCTTCCAGGTCCATCACTACGGTTTCGATGGCGATCAGGATTCTGAGCTGAAGAGACTTGTTGTCGACGAAGGGCTTGAAGGCCAGTTCCACTTTCACGGACATGTCGACGCCAAAACACTCGATCTCGCTCTTCAGTCCGCCTCTATCTACGTGGCCACGAGCGAATACGAGGGCTTTGGTCTGACACCTGCCGAGGCAGCATCTCACGGAGTAACAGTCGTTGCGTCCGACATTCCAGCCCATCGCGCCGCAGTTCCCTCAGCCGACTTCTTTCCCGTTGGAGACTGCAAAGCCCTTGCAACCGTTTTGGGCCGCTGTCTGGACAATCAACAACACAGCCCCCCAGAGCGAAGTGCTATCCGAAGCTGGACAAATGTTGGACAAGAATATATCGACCTAATCGATTCAACGATGGCGGATGTCTCATGACCGCCAGTCGGTTCCAAATAACCCTTGCTGACCAGGCTGTTTCTTCGGCAACCAACTTTGGTGTTGCCCTTATTCTGCTTCTTACAACATCGGTGGCAGAGTTCGGCCGTTTCGGATTCGCGGTCACGCTTGCACTCGTCGTGCTTAGCGTTACTAGAGCGATCGCTTCAGAACCGTTCATTCTTCGAGCCCAAGCATCCACCTCCAGCTGCGCCGATTCTGACGCAGCGGCATTCTGGGGGGCCACAGTGACTGGTCTCGCTCTCCTCTTCATATCATGGGTAGCCGTAGGTCTAACGGGCGCTGTTGTCTTCGTCTGCCTAGGCGCGGGCATTCTTGGTCTCCAGGACCACCGACGCTACGTATCTTTCGCAAACGGCGAGCCGGCGTCCGCCCTTAGTTCGGACACTTGGTGGCTCTTGACGACAATGGCCCTACTCGCCGTTGCCCAGCCGGCTCTCTCCTTCTCAAACCGGAGCATGTCTGCGTCGATGGCAGCCTTCTGCTGGGTAGCCGGCGCTGCTGTTTCGTTCGCCGCCACTGCAAAGCAAACCTCGTCTGACTCGAGCATCCCAAACCTGCGCGGCTCAGCACGAGGATGGTTGCGGTCGACATCGCGCCTCGGAAAGTCCTTTCTCGCTGAGCTCCTTCTTGAGCGCGTCAGTTTCCAAATCGGAATGATCGTTGCCGCCTCCTACTTGATCGCATCCGATTTCGGTTCTCTGCGAGTTACGCACTTTGTGTACGGCCCAGTGGCCATTCTTGCGGGTGGAATCTACACATTTCTGCTGAGTGAGTTTCAACGCCGAACCCTTGATGGCCAGTCATCCCTCGTTCACCGCTCCCTGTCCTCAAGCTGGATCGTGATAGTCGGTACGTCGCCGGTCTGGTTGCTTCTCCCGAGCTCGATTACCGAATTGGTGCCCTGGGATTCTTCATCGTCAATTCGCATCTCGCTAACTCTGGCTCACCTCACGTACGGCGGATGGATAGTCGGCGCTGTTGGTCGAGCAAAGCTCCGCTATGACGAGGCCTTAACTGTCTCAGCCGGAATTCGAGCTTTCAACGGCGCACTATTTATTGGTGGCGTACTGGTCGCTCTCGGCGCATCCGAACCTCTCCTTGGCTTCCTTATCGCTTTTGCAGTCGCATCATTCGCTACAGCCATCATCTGGACAATTGCTGTCCTTCGCCTAGCAGCAAATCAAATCAATGAAACGGAAATAGACACCTTGACTGACACCACAACCGTAGGTACGGCTGCTGTTGATACTTCAGACGACGTAGTTGACCTCAGAGAGAGTCCATCCGTCACGCATGTGATCTCGGGACTGAAGTTCTTCGAGAATGGTGCCCTGATTGGCGGTCACGCCAATGCTCTGCGGGGTCTCGTCCGGGCTCAAGCTACTCAGGCCGACGTTGACTCTCAGGACCTCCCCGAGGTGCTGCCCCTGCGCTCGATGACTGCTCGGTCGGTGGGATTCGGCGGCGTTGTCCACACCGGCGGAATAACTTCGTTCTGGCGAACGATTGTCAGGCAGCGGACAAAAGGCTCCCGTGGAGTTCTTCACTTCCATATTGGTTACTTGGACTACGTCATACTCGCCCAGTTATCCCGTCTCGCCCGGTTTGAGCGTGTAATCGTCACCCACTACTGCCCAGCGCCAATGATTCGGCCCGAGATTGGCGGCTCACTTCGCGGTCGCCTGCTCCGTCAAATGGCTCGAGGTATCGAGCACATTTCAATTAGCGAAAATGTTCAGCAAAGCCTTCGTGACGCAGGCATTGACTCCCATGTGATCGCGCCTGCAGTCGACCTCACGGACTTCAACGACCAACAATCCGACCGCACCAATCGACATGCGACTCGTTTCATGTTCGTCGGAAACCTGCGGGAAGAGAAAAACCTCGTCGGTCTCATTCGTTCCTTCGGACAAGCCTCAATGAGCAACCCACAAATTCGATTGGTGGCAACCATCGAAGACCAGGCTCTTACGTCCACTGAGTACGGCAAATTGGTAGCTCAGGAAATCGAACGATGGAATGTCAGAGACAAGGTCGAGATGGTCGGCGTAGTAAACGACATGCCGTCGCTCATGAACAGCTGCGATGCCATGATCTTGCCATTCCTAGGCACACGCGGTCCTTCTGACTACTTTCTGGCAGGACTCGAGGGGCTGGCAGCTGGCCTCCCACTTATCTGCACCGACGTTGGAGCCATGGCCGAAGTCGTCGACACCACCTGCGGCCGATTGATCAAACCCGCATCCGACCAAGAACTTACCCAAGCTATATCGGCCTTTGCCGCCGGCTCACTGCCAACGGTTACAGCAAACAAGAGAACCGAACTTGTTGAGACTTTCAACCCGTCTCGGATAGCCGAACGAATGAATTCGATCTACCAAGAAATGGAACCCACCCGATGACCAACGCAATCCGCGATTTCTACCAACAAGACGCTGCAACCTACGACGAGCAGCGATGGGTAACACCCTCCGGGAAACAAGCCGCTGCCGATAGCGAACGTCTCATCGAGGAAGTCCTCGATGAGCACAACGTTTCGGGACGAGTTTTGGAGATTGGTTGCGGCTCGGGCCGGATCACCGAGAAGATCGTGCGCCGATCCTCGGAGACGCTCCTCGTCGACCTCTCGTCAAACATGCTCGACTTCACCAAGGCCCGCGTCCAAGAGGCCGCAACCGGCCCGATCACGACCCACGTGGCCAGCGCCTACGAACTTCCACTGGAAACAGCGTCTGTTGACTCTGTGGTTTCAATCAACGTACTGAGTCATATGGAAACTCCAGCGGACTTCATGTCGGAAGTTGCGCGCGTGGTCCGCCCTGGCGGAAGTGTTGTGTTGAACTTCCCAATTTGGCACAGCCTTTTCCTCCCCGGAGCGCTACTTGTAAAGGCAAGGAAGCGAGCGTTCAACTTCGACGTCTACTCACGTTGGTACTCGAGCAGAGAGGTCAGGGGTCTGTTCCTGGACGCTGGAATCACAATCAACAAGTCCTATGGCCAGTACTACGTGCCGCGAGCGATCGATAAGTTCGACGTAAGCAATCCGATTCGTCGAATCAACGAAAAGGCGCGTGCTGGCAGCATGCTGTCGAAGGCTGTGGCGCCCGCGCTACTTATTGCCGGAACTCAAACGACGATTTAGTCGAAGTTTTCCCAGTAGCGGCTTGGCCGTGGGCCTACCTGGCCTTGGTACTTGCTCTTTAGGTCGCCTGATCCGTAGGGGCGATCGGCGGGAGTCGTCATCATGTTGAAGCTGATCTGCCCGATCTTCATGCCCGGGTAGAGGGTGATGGGCAGATTGGCGACGTTGGAAAGCTCGAGCGTGAGCTGTCCATCCCAGCCGGCATCAACAAAACCAGCGGTGCTGTGAATCAAGAGACCAAGACGACCAAGGCTGCTCTTGCCTTCAAGTCGAGCAACCAGGTCGTGCGGAATCGCCACGCGCTCTGAGGTTGAACCCAGCACAAACTCGCCGGGGTGAAGGATGAACGGACGCTCATCATCGGCCTCAACGAGCTCGGTGAGTTCTTCGAGATTTTGCTTCACATCGATGACCGGCATCGTGTGGTTGCGAAAGACCCGGAACAGCGAGTCGAGATGAAGGTCGACCGACGACGGCTGCACGCAGCTGGGGTCGAATGGCTCGATGATGATCTCGCCAGATTCTACTTTTTCTCGGATGGTTCTATCGGAAAGAATCACGGCGCTGACACTAGTGCCAGCAGAACGCCGCAGCCCACGACGGGAACGTGGCCGCACTAGATTCAGCCCATGTCCTCTACCCAGCATGTTCTTCAGAACCGAAGCGATCAGGCGGCGCAGACGCTGGCGGTAGCCTTCGCCGACGACCCCGTCATGTGTTGGATATTCCACGACCCCGCCACACGCGACGCGCAACTGCTGGCATTTATGGCGATGGCCACCGAGCGATCACGGTCCGTCGGTCACGCTTTTGAGTTGGTCGACGGCGATGGCGTAGCGCTCTGGTGTCCGCCCGAGGTTCACTTCTTCACCGAAGCCATGGGGCTTGAGTTTTACGAGCTCGCTCTGACCTCCAACGGTGCCCGCACCGACATGGTCCTTACCGGGTTGTCGGAGATGGGCGAGCATCATCCCGAAGAGCCGCACTTCTACTTGGCCAATGTCGGTGTCGATCCAGGATCGCGAGGAAAAGGCAACGGCGCGAAGCTGCTCGACCGGGTGCTCGGTACCTGTGACGACGAAGGCATCGTCGCGTACCTTGAGTCGAGCAACCCTCGAAACATAACCCTGTACGAGCGAGCCGGTTTCGAAGTAACTGCCGAGATCCACCTGCCCGAGGGGCCCATCATGCGCCCAATGGTGCGACAACCTCGGTAGTGCCAGACTGCGGTCATGAGCACCACCGATCTCCCTGCCGTATCGCTTGTCGCAGTCCCCGGTCGCCGGGCATCGACGCTAGAACTCGCGCAAGAGATTGAGCGCCGAGGGTTCTCTGGCATCTACTCCCCCAGCCTCGGCGACTCGATGGCGTTCTGTCAGGCCCTCGCATCGGCGACCAGCACGATCACCTTCGGAACATCGATCGTGAACATGTACACCCGTCACGTGGGCGACTACGCGGCTGGCGCTGCGTACATTCACGAAAGCTCTGGCGGGCGGTTCAACTTTGGTATCGGGGTAAGCCATCAACCGATGAACAAGCACCTCGGCGTGACCACAGGTAAGCCCCTGGCCGACACTCGGGACTTTGTCGAAAAGGCCCGAAGCACCAAACGAATCGGCGATCTTCCCCCAATCATTCTTGCGGCCATGCGCGACAAGATGTGCAGCTTGGCGGCCGAGGTTGGCGACGGCATGGTGTTTGCAAACGCCTCACGCAAAGAGTTCCCCAAAACGCTCGAACGCCTTCATGCCACATCCACTGTGGCCGACGACTTCTTCATCGGCGGCATGATCCCTACCTGTATCGACGATGACCGCAACGCCGCCGCGGCCGTCAATCGCAAGACGCTGGTGATGTACTGCGGGCTCCCCAACTATCGCAACTACTGGAAGGCCGCCGGCTACGTCGAAGAGATGGAAGCCATCGAGGCCGCCCTCGCTGCCGGCGACCGCGACGCCGTTCCAGGGTTGATGACCGACGAGTGGCTCAGCGACATCACCCTCTACGGGTCAGCAACTGAGGTCCGCGATGGCCTTGAAGAGTGGAAGGCCGGCGGACTCACCACTCCAATCCTTGTTCCGTCCTCCACCAGCGGTGGCCAGATGAAGGCCTTCGAAGAGCTGTTCGCGCTCTTCGACTAGCACGGTTCGACTAGCCCTGTTCGAGACCAGCCCCGGCAACTATTGCCGCGGGGTGACTCGCAAGATCACATCGTTGCGAGCGTCGCCGAGTCCGGAGTTCGAGGTCGTTACGTACAGGTTGCCGTCGGGGCCGAGCACGGGGCTTCGCATCCGCCCGTAGGTGCCAGCGAGTTCGTCCGGAATGACTTGGCGAACAAAGTTGCCATCGTCATCGAAGAACATCAGACGGAGGCGGCTGTCCTTCAAGGTCAAGACGGCCAGCGCTCCTTCATAGGAGCCCCACTGCGAACCTTGTAAGAACACCGCACCGCTCGGGGCGACCGTTGGATTCCCCGATGACCAGCGGGCGGCCTGAGCGTCGGGAAACTTGCTGAAGTCGGTCATTGGGTTGCGGTCTTGTTCGTAATTGGGGAACTCGGGTTCAAAGCCGGGGATGACCACCGGGTCCCATCCGTAGTTGCCGCCGCCCACCAGTTGGTTCACTTCGTCATCTACGGCTGGCCCGTGCTCGACCGACCACATGTCGCCGGTGCCCGGCCGCAGCGCTAGGCCCTGCACGTTGCGGTGGCCGTACGTCCAGATCTTTCGAGTCTGGCTATTGGGTGAGTTGAGGAACGGGTTACCCGGCGCAGCGTCGCCAGTGAATCGGTCGATGCGGTACGTCTTGCCGGCAAGGCGAGTGAGGTCCTGGGGTGCCGGACCTTCGTACCCGTCGCCCGAACCAACAACGAGGTAGCCCTCGCCATCAAAGCGGGTCCGACATCCACCGTGTCCGGGGTCCTGCCTGACCCTCGCAAGCGGTTCGCCAATGCGAGCGGCTGACCCGCCGTCGGCGGACAGTTGCCAAGCCACCACCACAATGGTGAACCGGTCGGTCTGCTGACTCTGGCATGTGTAGAAGCGCCGGTTACTCGAGAACGAAGGGTCGACCACAAGGCTCATCAAGCCCGCGTTTCCTTCTTCGACAACATCGCTCAAGTCAGCCTGCACCTGGCTGACCTGGCCATTTGTGCGCCGGATGCTGAGCCGACCTGGCCGTTCGGTAAACAGCATCGACCCGTCGGGGAGGAACCCAAGGTCCCAGGGCGTATCGATGCCGGTAACCACTTCCGCTACTTCCAACCGCGGTCCCTCGGACCCGGAAGTCGTACCGCCGGCGAATTGGAAGAACCCTCGGCAGTTGAGCAGATCGGTCTGGAATCGACCGGCGACCTCGCAGCTATCGCCCTGCGCCGACCCGAGCGACACAACCGCCGGATCGGTCGTCGGGTACGACACGCCGTCGATGACGACGCGCTGCAGCTTCACGTTGCGATCGATTTGTCCCTCAACGTAGAGATCGTTGTTGAACAGAACTCGGACTTGGCCGGGACGAACGGAAGCGTTGTGCTGATAGGTGTAGCGGGTCCAACGGACCTCGCCGCTCCAGAAGTTTGGCGATTGTGGCAGCCCATAGCGCTGCACACTTGAGCCATCGATCTCTAGAAAGATCTCTTCGGACCCTTCGAGGCCCGCAGCGAAAAGCTCGATGGTCGACCCTTGTCCACCAGCGTCGGCAGGCTCGACCACAATAAGCACCGTGTCGTCACTCGTTGCGCCCTCATCGTCGGTGACCCGTGCCGAGAGTTGGTGGCTGCCCACGGTAAGCGAGACCGTAGCGGTGAGCCCCGACGCGATTTCTTGTTGACCCTCGAGCCACCGAACCCGTTGGATGCTGCCGTCAGGATCCGAGGCAGTCGCCGACAATCGCACGCTGGCGGTTCCGCTGGCATCTGCCGTGACGCGCTGGTCCCGACCGGCATTGACGACCGGCGGCACGTTTTCATCTGACGGCGGAATCGTCGACCCGCCCCCGTGGTCCGCGAGAAAGCTGAAGTACCCGCCGCACGCAAGCACCTCGTCAGCGTTGGATTGCAAAGGCGAACAGGTTCCGTCGGTCCATGCACCCGCTGAACGCACGGTGCTCGACTCGGCCTGCACCTCGGTCCCGCCAAGGCGGAACCAATCAACTCGGATGTTTCGATCCTCACCGTTCGCGCTCACACCGTCATTGCGGAACAGCACCCGCACATCGGCAAGCGAGAAGCTGGTTGGGTGGGTGTAGTAGTAGTTGCGGTACTCGGGGGCGGACCAGATTTCCTCGGACCGGTGAAGTCGATACGAACGTCCGACCCGGCCACCGACTTCGACAACCATGATCTCGTCGCCAGCGCTACCGGTAGCGCGAAGAACCAACTGAGTACCTACCGGGTTTGTGCCCTCGGCGCCCCCGACATCGACCGACGCACCGATACCGAGCAGCAACGCCACGGCGACGGTGAGCAGCACCATGGCTGGGCTGAGCCAACCTCGGGCGATGCTGTTGTCCATTTTTCGACTCTAGATCGGGGCTCGCAGCCGCCGACGGACCTTTTGAGCGTTTCGAAGCGCCCGGCTTTCTGTATGGTGAAACCGATGCTGATCGCACAGATCTCCGACCCTCACATCACCGAAGATCTCGCCGATCTTCCCGTCGATCCTCGGCACCGACTCGAAAACGTCATCGATGCACTGAATGCGTCGACGGTGCCACTCGATCTCGTCATAGCGACCGGTGACCTCACCAACAACGGCACGGCCGACGAGTATGCCGTGCTGAGAGGCCATCTCGAGCGAATCACTGCCCGTGTATTGGTGATGCCTGGCAACCACGACGATGCCCCTCTTATGCGAAGCGAGTTGGCCGACTACCTTCCCGCAAACGCCGCCGACAACCATCTGAGCTACACGATCGACGAGTACTCGCTCCGTCTGGTGTGTCTCGACACATCACTCGTGGGTCTTGCTGGCGGTGTGTTCGACGCCGAACGCGAAGCCTGGCTCGACAACACGTTGGCCGCGACCGACACGCCGACGATCGTGTTCATGCACCACCCGGCGTTCAACTCGGGTATGGGCTGGATGGACACCATGAGCCTCGACAACAAAGAAGAGTTTGCGGCAGTCATCGCCAAACATCCCCATGTTGGGACCGTCGCTTCGGGGCACCTGCACCGCTCTCTCACCACCCGAATCGCCCACGCAGTAGCGGTCGGTGCGCCATCGACAACCCATCAGTTAGCGCTCGACCTCAACCCCAACCAGGCCGCGCTTTCGCTTGAGCCATCGGGATACCTGCTCCACGCTTGGGACGGATCCACGATCATGACCCATGCGGTTATCGTGGGCGATTTCGACATCATGCGGATGGATCACTTCGTCGACATGATGAAGCCCGGCTAACACCGCTTCCCAACGGGTGGGACGGGCCCGAAACCCGCACTTCCCGCAAAACGAGACACCGTCTAGCCTGCCCCGAATGTTCGGAGCGCTACGCGATGCATTTGCGGGAAAGTCGACCCTTCCCTACCTTGCCGGTGTCGCGCTCGTCGTTGGTGCCGGATTCATCTTTAGTTTCACGGCCTTGGTCTTTCGTGCGATCGACGACGCATCGGACTGGCAGTTCCTCTTCTATCGCGGAACCGGCGCGTCGATCATGATGACGTTGCTGTTGTTCCTTCGCAGAAACTCTCGCCCAGTAACCCGAGAATCCATTAACAGACGCTCGCTTCTCGCCGGACTCCTACTCGGAGCGATGTCGATGCTGTTCATCTTGGCCCTCGCCCGGACCACGGTGGCCACAGCGGTGTTTCTGCAAAGTGCCGCTCCCTTCTCGGGTGCGCTCTTCGGCTGGCTTCTGCTCCGAGAACGAGTAGACAAACGAACCTGGGCGGCAATGGCCGGCGCGATTGTTGGCGTGACGATCATGGTCGGTACCGGTATTGGTGAGGGCTCTGCATCGGGTCTTCTGCTCGCCGGCATGCTCCCGATTCTGCTTGGTCTGTACAACGTGATGGTGAAGACCGCGAAGGGCTCAGACCCGTTGGTGCCGGCGCTCATTGGCAGCGTGATTCTGGCCGTCGGATCAGGCGCTGTTGCACTCAGCGGAAGCGGGCTGGGAGTGAGCGGCAAGGACGCACTTCTCGGTTTGGCAGCGGGAGGATTCCTACTCGCCGGCGGACTGCCGATGTTTAACCTCGGCCACATGTCGGTACCAACGGCTCAAATTTCAATACTCCTTCTTGTCGAAGTCGTCCTGGCACCGCTGTGGGTTTGGATCTGGCCTGGAGAACGCCCGGCAACCGGCATACTCATCGGCGGAGCCGTTGTGCTCGCGTCGGTCGTGGCGCTGGCCCTCAGCGCCGATGACGCAAAGAAGACACCGGGTCCCTTTCCCCCAGTCTGAAATGGGGGGAAACCCCCATGCCGTCGAGCCTGGCATCGGCATACGCTGGGAAAATGGATGCATCAGCAGCACTCAGCATGTGGCTGGCGGAAGGCCACATCGACGCCGCAACCGGCGAACGTCTTCGCGCCGCCCTCGACCAACACGAAGCACCGGCCAAGCAGAACAAGATCATTGGCGTTCTTGTAACGATCGGAGCCGTGCTGATTGGCGGTGGCCTACTGCTGTTCATCGCGAGCCAATGGGGCTCCAGCTCGCCCGCCAGCCGGCTGGCTCTTCTCTTTGCCATCTATGCACTCACCGTTGCCGGGGCCCTTCTCGCCGGTCGACAAAAACTCACGATCACTGCAAACGGCCTCTGGTTTCTCTCCTCCATTGCCGTCGGCGTCAACATCTTTCTTGTCGGCCAGATATTCAACCTGCCGCTCAACTACTGGCAAGGCACGTTCCTTTGGATGCTGGCTACTCTCGCGGCTGGTTGGGCGGCGCCGTCGTCCGCCCAGGGTTGGCTTGCGGTGCCACTCGGTATCTTGACCCTCGGCTGGATCTCAACCCCGTCGTCGTTTGCCTTCGATCAAGCAGCGTTCCTGTGGGAGCCCGCAGGTATCAAGGCGCTGCTCCCCATCATTGGCATCGGACTCGTCGCCATTGCGTTGCTCGTTCCAGATACACCTTTCGCATGGCTCAAGAAACCTGCCACCGCATTCGGGACCCTGCTTGTTGCTGTTCCATTAACCATCTCTACTTTTGACCCAGAAATATTCGCTTGGATCTTCGGGATCGATGTCCAGTTCCTTCACCCAGTCATCGGCCTGGCGGCTCTCGCTCTCGTCGTCATCGTGTGGCGACGCGATCCAACCTCGCCACTCGCAATGGGCTTCGGTTCGGTGTTCCTTCTTCTCGTCGCACTCCTCCCCCAAACCTCGAGCGACAGCAGCGACCGCTATACCGAACCGTGGTTGGCCGAGCCGTTCGAAGTCTCCAGCGGTCTGTTCTGGGTGTACACCGCCATCATCTTTGGACTCTCGGTCGGGGCGATCATCGCCGGACAACGATTCGATATCAAGGCGCTCATCAACGTCGGGTTCGCAATGGTGAGCGTCCAACTGTTCGCCCTGTACGTGGGACGAATTGCCGGAGCCCTCCCCACATCGCTCGCCGTGATCGGCGGTGGCCTCTTGCTAGTCGGAGGAGCGATCTTCCTCGAACGCAAACGACGGGAGATAACCGACGAGGTCCTGCAGGAGGTGACGGTATGAATCGCCGACATGCAATCGCCATAGCCCTCGCTCTTCTCGCCATGTTCGCTTCCTTGGCGCAGCCGCTCTGGATCCGAACAACCGGCACCGAGGTTTCCCTCGAATTGCGACCCGTCGACCCGCTTTCACTGTTTCGAGGGAACTACGTCGATCTCGACTACGACACCCCGGTCGATACCGGTAATCGCAATTGGGGAGACCCGGTCTTCGTCGTCTTCGACAACGCCCGGCCAGCGAACGCGGTGAAAGTCAGCGATGACCGACCCTCGCTCGCCGAAGGCGAAACATGCCTGGGCGGCCACGTTCAATCCGATGGTCGGGTTGGGTTTCGGACACTCGAACAGTTCTTTGTTACCGAAGAGGATGGCAGCCGACTGGAGAACGACTTGTCCTCGATGGTCGGCGTGATCCGGACCACCGGATCATGCCGATCGATTCTCGTGAGCATCGAACCCGAGTAGCGGCTACAGCGTGCCGTCATCGAGCATTTGAAGTACTTCGACAGCCCGCTCGCGGACGTCCTCGAGATCGCTCAATCGGCGCATTCCCGCCAACTGTTGGCCCATACGATGATTCCCGGCAAAAGCATCAGCATTGCGGGCCAAGAAATCCCAGTAGAGGGTAGTGAACGGGCAGGCATCCTCGCCCGTCCGTTTCTTCGGGTTATACCTACAGCCCTTGCAGGAGTCGCCCATCTTGTTGATGTAGGCCCCGCCCGAGGCGTACGGCTTGGTGGCCATCATCCCGCCGTCAGCGTGCAGCGCCATGCCGACAACATTTGGCAACATGACCCATTCGGCGCCGTCGACGAAACTGGCCCACATCCAGTCGGTCATGGCTTGCGGATCGACACCAGAAGTAAGCGCAAGATTGCCGAGCACCATGAGTCGCTCGATGTGGTGGGCATACCCGTGTTCGTCGACGTGTGACATCACACTTGCGACGCAGGCCATGTTGGTCGACGACGTGCCAGAGAAGGCGGGCGGAACCGCACGATTCGCATCGAGTTGATTCCGATGTCGATAGTCGGGCATCCACAACCAGTACACACACCACACGTACTCACGCCAGCCAATGACCTGCCGCACAAACCCCTCGACCGAATTGATTGGGGCGTCACCGTTTCGGTACGCAACCTCGGCCGCCTCGGCGATCTCAAGCGGATGGAGAAGTCCGAGATTCATCGACGACGCCAGCACCGAATGAGCCAGCTTCCACTCGGCCGCGATCATCGCGTCCTCGTGCGGACCGAAGGGCCCCAAGCCCGTTGCCACGAACTCATCGAGACGTACAAGCGCCTGGGTCCGGGTGACCGGCCAGGTCCCCTGTGGGCCTGCTCCCCACAGCTGGTCGGATTGTTTGTCGATCCCAAACTCGTCGATAACAGCGCGGTCGATGTCGTCGAGTTCGAAGCGAGTGATCTGTGGCCATGACCGACCATCCTTCGGTGGTGGTTCGCGGTTGTCGTGATCGAAGTTCCAACGGCCACCGGCCGGTTCGGCCGCATCGGATCCGTTACCGATGGGATCCATCAGAATTCCTAGGCGGGTTCGCTGCCAGCGATAAAAGTCCTCCATCTTGAAGCTCTTGCGAGGCTCGGACCATTCGGCAAACTCGTCGTAATGGCACAGGAACTGATCATTCCGGAAGATTTCGACGCCAAGGCGCTTGAGCATGGATCGCCCATCCCAGCTCATTGGCTCCATCGCCAAAACTCGCTCCACACCAAATTCAGAACAGTGTGCACGGAGGCCCTCAGGCAATGAATCGGCGACACGGTGATCCACATCGAAACCCTCAACACGAAGCTCGTCGGCAAAGTGCGCCATGGCGGAAAGCACGAGGTGAAGACGTTGTCGATGCCATCGCTTCGATGCGATCTTCGAGTTGCTCGTCACAAGGAGAACTCGGCAATCACCAGGAAGACGCGCCGCCAGAGGTCCGGCGTTTCGGTTCAGCTGGTCTCCCAAAACCCAGACGGTTGGGACGGATTTACCTGTAAGCATCTGGCCAGTCTCGCCGACACGGCAGGGACAACCACCGTGGAGCCAGCCTGGAGTGCGGACACAAAAGAATGAAGGTTGCTTCAAGCCGTTCGGGTTCACAGGACGCCATTTAGCTGTACCATCCCTACCGTGGGGACGAACGACGCCAACCAAAAACGAAAGATCGTCTTAATCGACGATCAAGTTTCATACGCAGAAGCTCTTGGCTTGGCGCTATCGATGACACCAGACCTTCAAGTGGCTGGGCAAGCATCAGATCGGCAATCTGGCCAAGACATCGTGCTGGCCGTGCAACCGGACTTGGTGGTCACCGACTACCGGCTTCCGGGAGCCGATACCGGCATTGCCTGCGCGACCTATCTTCGCGAGAACGGGTTCGTAGCGCCCATCGTGGTCCTCACCGGTTACCCCGCACCTCAGGTTCTCCGTGAGGCATCTGGACTCACCAACATCACAGTGATGTCCAAGGATCTGCCAATTCTCGAACTCATCGATGGGTTCCGCGAAATGATCGACGGACACCAACCAAAGGCAACCGGTGCGCCCGGGCCCAAGGTCGAGCTTTCGTCTGGCGAACTCGAAGTTCTCGAACTCCTGAATCAGGGAGTGGCTCCCGCCGATATTGCCGAGCAGCTCTTTTTGTCGCTGCACACCATTCGTGCCCGCATCAAGTCACTACTGCGCAAGCTCGACGCCAACAGCCAACTCGAGGCGCTGGCCACCGCAACCCGACTCGGGCTACTCGTTCCCCCGACTTAAGCGACTCGGTCAACCTTCTTCGGGCCAGTCTTTTCTTCCGCCACAAGCTGCTCTGCGGTCTGCGCAAGCAAGTTGGCCAAGATCGAGCGATCGACCTTCGAGTTCGACAGCGTCTGTTCGGTGTTCTGAATTTGTTCTTCGAGCGACGAACGACTTGAAGCGATGGCCTTGTCGGTCGCGGTCTTCAATGCATCGAGTGACTTCTCGAATGCCGCGGCCTTGCTGGCGATTTCACTCTGCAACTCGGCGGTACCGTTATTGGCCATTGCCGTGAGGTCAACCAGCGCACTCTTGCGTGCTGCGGCTTCCTTTTCGATCTTGGTATCGAGACGTTTGTCGATCTGGGCCTTGTTTTTGTCGACCTTGCGGTCGGTCACAGCAAATTCCTTGCGCATCTCGGTGCGAACTGCAGTGATGTTCTCAAGCAACATCGCTTCAATCGAGTCGATTCGGGCGTTGATCGCCTCGAACTGATCACCAAACAGGAGGCCTTGAACCCGGCCAAGGTCACCCTCGGCGAAGGTTTTTTCCGTTGATGATTCGAGCTGATTGCTCGTTGGCTCGTTACTCATTTGTTCATTCCCCATAGTGCGATTCGTTCGTCTTCAAGTAGCAATCGGCAGTCAGGGACACCGCATGAGTCGAATGGCCTATAAATATTCTTCGCAACGGGATGCCAATCGACCCAGATTGGGGGCATTTCAAGAGAACGATTGAGGTCGACGGCCTACTCGGCCGATACAGATGTTATGGATATGATTCAAGGCCGGCGGAGCCCTCACGACGAAAGCGTTGCGCTTGAAGCAATTCGCGACGTAGTGCGGATCGCTCAGATATCAACCAATGCAGTCTTCGCTCAATTGTGTGTGGGTCCCGAGGTGGTTGCCTGGTCTGGACAGACTGATGAATTCCAGCCCGTACTCGAACTCATCACCATCGCCGAACTTCACTCCTCTGGCGCGATCATCTCCCTCGAGGGCGGTCTTCCGTCGTGGGCTGTTTCGATGCAGGCGGTCTCACTGACCGGCCCGCATGCCGAACCAGCATGGCTGCTTGTCATCTCTGACGAGGAGAGTGCCTTCGATGAAAAGTCGACAGAGCTCTTGGAGATTGCTGGCTCGCTCGCCGAGCGCTCGCTCGACCGGACCGTCGAACATGCACGGCTCGCCGACATCAGCGAAGAACTTCGCGTCACCCAAGCCGATCTTCGCGTCAGTAGTCAACAGCTCGAAATCTCAAACCGCGAGCTCGAACAGTTTGCCTATGTCGCGTCGCATGAGCTGGTCTCTCCCCTTCGCGCCGTATCGGTCTACGCCCAGCTTCTTCAGCAGATCCTTACCGATACCGAACTCGAATCCGGGACCACTACCAAAGTCGAATCTTGCGTTGATGAAATCACCCGAGGCGTCAGCCTTATGAGTACCCAGGTGCAGAGCCTGCTCGAACTCTCCAGCGTCAACGCGACGGCCACCACACTCGAACCTGTCGAACTCTCAGAGGCTGTCGGCAATGCGCTCGACACCCTCGCGCCGCAGTTGGAGGAAGCCAACGCCAACATCACGGTCGAAGCACTCCCAATCGTTCTCGGGCAGCTCGTGCCTCTGCAGGGCGTCTTCGCCAACCTGGTCTCGAACTCGTTGCGCTACTCTCACGCCGATCGTCAGCTCGAAATAGAGGTCTCCGCCAGCGCGACGACGACCCACACCAGAGTTACGGTTCGAGACAACGGTGTCGGTGTCACCGAAGCCGACGCTGACCGGATATTTGGACTGTTTGAGCGAGCCTCGACCACCACCGATGGCACGGGGATCGGCCTGGCGTTGAGCCGTCGCATTGTTGAATCGTTCGGCGGCCGAATCGGTGTGACGTCGGGGATCGAAGAAGGCTCCGAGTTCTGGGTTGAGCTGTCGAATGCCGCAACCTGGCCGGTCGAAGATTCGTAACGGCTTTCGGCAGACGTGCCGAAATAGGGCCGACGAGATACGGCAGAAGAAAGAGGGCTGCAGAAAGAGGGAATAGGTGAGCGCCACGCCGGGTTGCCGGGTGACCTGTCCGAATCCTTGGAGATCTCTGCAACCAATGCGACCAACCCCTTTTGCTGCCGGCGCCCTCGCTGCCGGCCTTTTGCTCTCTGCTTGTGGGGGCGGCGGTGAAACGACAAGTACCGGCGCAACACCTGATGCCGGAACCGAAACCAGCTCTGGTGCGAGCCCGGCCGACCTGGCAGAGGAAAACGCCCAATCCTTACAAAGCACCGACGACGGCCGCACCAGCGAGGTTCTCAATATCGCCGATGGGTCAATCACCAGTCTGCAAGAGGCCGTCACTGGCGACCGTCCCGTATTGCTCTGGTTCTGGGCACCTCATTGACCGACCTGCCGGCGCGAAGGCCCGGCCGTTGAGCAGTTTGCTCAAGCCAACATCGACAAGATTCAGATCATCGGCATCGGAGCCCAGGACGACTTCGGTCAAGCCCAGGACTTCTTGGGCGACACCGGCGTCGCCACGCCTGAGATGCTGTACGACCCAACCTTCAACACGTGGCGGGCCTTTGGTGTCACGACAAACTCCCAAATGAAACTGCTCACCCCAGACCTCGACGCGAGCTCTGACCTTCTGTTCGGCTTCGGCGAGGATGAGCAAGCAGCCATCCTTGACGCGCTGCCAGCCTTTGCCCCGCAGTAACCGCCGTATCGGCCAGTCTGGTTGAACGATGCCGTGTGGGCAGAGGAACCCTCCTCTTGCCCGTGCGGAGTGCTCGTTCCGGCAGTACCGTGAACAACGTATGCGTTCCTTTAGCGCCGGTAACTTCGGCAACACTGATGACCCCTGGTTTCGGGTTGGCAACATCAACGTCACCACCACGATTGCCTTCGTTGGTATCGGTATTGTGGGCCTACTCGTCTGGATGATCGAAGGGCCGAGCCGCAGCATCTCGCAGAACTTCTGGTTGTTCGGCGAAGCGTTCCGCGGCTTCGAGGGTGTCGGCACCGCAGGTGGTGGCCAGATATGGCGCATCTTCACCTGGCCGATGTTTCATGAAGCTGGCGCTCGGGTGTTCTGGGTGATCCTGATGTTCGCCATCTTCTTCATGTTGGGAAGCCAGCTCGAAGCGAAGATGGGGCGCAAGGTCTACACCTCATTTATCGCAACCCTCATCGTCGTGCCGTCGATCCTCGTCACGTTGATTCAGATCGGTGTCCCAATGCAGGGCGCCGTCGGCGGCCTTCGCTTCGTCGAACTCGGTGTTCTCATTGGCTTTGGCCTGGCGTTTCCTGAAGCCGTGTTCTTCTTCGGGATCCCTGCCCGGTTCCTCGCCGCCGGAATCGTTGTTATCGAGTTCATCCAAACGGTCGCCGACCGGAACACACTCGGTCTGGTATTCGGCTTCCTTCTCGTCGCTACGGCACTCCTTGCGATTAGAGCATTTGGTCACGCTCCCGATGACCAGTGGATTCCTCTGATCCCAGTTCCCGCCAACCTCGGCGGCACCGCTGCACCAAAGGCGGCCAAAAAGAGCGGCGGACCAAACCTGAGTCGCCCTTCGCGTAAGCGAGCCAAAAGCAATCTCTCTGTGGTGCCACCGACCGACCCAGTGCAAGATGATCTCAACGACATGGAGATCGACTCGCTTCTCGATCAGGTCGCCAACGAAGGTCTCGACAGTCTCACCAAGGATCAACGAAAACGGCTCGAGCAACACTCGAAGCGGCTTCGTAAACGCGACGAAGGAAAGTAGGCGCCATGTCGGAGCCTTCTCCTTCGCCCGCGTCGATCGCCCAGCAGGCCTCCGACTTCTACGTCCTGTCAGCACGAGATGGCAAGAGCCGTGCCGCCGTCGAAACGTACGTTGGCGACACGTACATCCAGCACAACCACCGGGTACCTGACGGCCCCGAAGGCTTCCGTAAGCGATACCACGACATGTCTCACGACTACGGGTATCGCGATGTTGCCGTCATCCGGGCCTTCGCCAACGATCACACGGCAGTTCTCCACACGGTTGAAGATCGCGGCGATGGTGGCGTATGGGTTGCCATGGTCCTGCTGCGATTCCTCGACAACAAAATCATTGAGCAGTGGGACAACTTCGTTGAGGTTCCGGACTTTGCGAGCGGCTTGGCGTTCACGAGCGGCCCATCAACAACATCGACCCTCGAGACCACCGACGACACCGCCGATCGTTCACGAGCGGTGATCCAAGCACTCATCGATGGCGACCCAATGGCAGCCGCACCGGCCTTCGACCACCGCAAGTTTCGCCATCACGACACAACGTTGACGGCACGCACGTTCGCCGCCGAGTGGTTCGAAAACCGTTCCGACATCGCTGTCACCCAGATTCACCAAGTCGTGGCGCACCACAACTTCGCGGCGGTGCAAAGCGAAGGCCTCGTCGATGGCACGCCTACCGCTTTCACCGATTGTTTCCGTTGCGAGCAAGGCGTCATCGTCGAGCATTGGGGCGTTTCCGAGACCATCGTCGACGCCGCCGCATCTGCTCATACCAACGGCAAGTTCTAAAAGGTCACGCACCAGCGTCCGACAGGAACACCCCGTGATGCCACGACCGAAGTTCTTGTGGGCCTACGCACTCGTCCTCCACCTGGCTCTCCTGCTCCTGGTGCTCAGAATCGCGCAACCGAGCCTGGCCATCTGGGGCCCGGTGAGCTCGGTATCTCAGGCCGAAATTCACTACGTGAACATGGTCCAATACCACGAGCGCGGCGACGCAGCGCTCCCTCCCGGACGGGTCCTGTTTCTTGGCGACAGCATCACCCAAGGCTTGCCGGTTGCTGCGGCTACCTCCCGCGGCGTGAACTACGGAATCGGCTCCGACGATACGGTTGGCCTGCTCGCCCGACTCGAAAAGTACGAGTCGATCAACTCGGCGGCAGCCGTTGTCATCGCCATGGGGTCAAACGATATGAACCGGGTCACGGACGCAGAACTCTCCACAAACTATGAAGCGGTCCTCGACGCAATTCCGTCCGACGTTCCCGTCATTTGTTCGGCGATTCTCCCAATCGACGAACCGGTGCGCAGCAACTGGCTCGACCGCTCAAACAAACGAATCATCAAACTCAACACCGACATCGAGAGCCTGTGTACCAACCGCGGGTACCTGTTCGTCGATCCAACCGCGGCAATGTCGAATGACGATGGCAACCTCAAGTCGGAGTTTCACGTCGGCGATGGCCTCCACCTCAACGCTGACGGAAATGCCCAGTGGATCGTCGACCTGAAGGCCGCGTTACAGCAGCTCGGCATTGACGACTAGGACTATCTCGGTGCGAAGCTGGGAATGAAACGGCCGTACGATGAGTTCTTTATCTCGTACTTAGGTCTCAACGCCTCGGTCCCCAAACCCACAACTCGCCAGGAGGCCCTTCCAGTGGCAACGATCGAACTCAACAAGAACAACTTTGAAGAAACCATCAACCGAGACGGCGTGGTCCTTGTCGACTTCTGGGCCGAGTGGTGTGGTCCGTGCAAGTCCTTCGGGCCGGTCTTTGAAGCCACCTCCGAGGAGAACCCCGACACCATCTTCGCAAAGGTCGACACCGAAGCCGAGCAAGACCTCTCCGGAGCGCTCGGGATCCAATCGATCCCTACCGTCATGATCTTCCGCGACGGTATCCAAGTGTTCTCCCAGCCGGGTGCGCTTCCCAAAGATGCTCTCGACGATCTCCTCGTCCAAGTCAACGGACTCGACATGGATGAAGTCCGCAAAGAGGTCGAAGAACACATCGCAAGCCACCAACACGGCCCCGACTGCAACCACTAACAGCACCATGGAATTGTTCGACACCCGGCCCGGTCAGGCACTCGTTATCGGTGGAACCGGCGGTGTCGGCAAAGCCACAGTGAAGCGGCTCGCCGCAGAAGGCGCATCGGTCGTGTTTACGTACCGATCGTCCCAAGAGGCAGCGCTCACACTCATCGCCGAGTGCGATGAGGCTGGAACCACCGTGTCAGCGGTACAACTCGATATCGCCGACTCAGACGCGTGCAAAGCAGTCATAACGGCAGCAGCCGCAGACGGCCTCCACACGGTCGTCTACGCGGCTGGGCCGAAGGTCCCGCAAACCCACCTCAGTAGGGTCTCGGTGAAGCAGTTTGGTGACGCCGTCGATGCCGAGGTGAAGGGCTTCTTTCATATCGTTCACGCCGCGCTTCCATTTCTCCGAGAGAACAACGGCTCGATTGTGGCCGTTACAAGTGCCGCTACCGATCGTTATGCGGTCCGCGACGGACTCTCTGCAGGACCGAAGTCAGCTGTCGAAGCCTTAGTTCGCGGCATTGCCGCTGAAGAAGGACGGTTCGGTGTCCGAGCCAACAGTGTCGGCCCGGGCATGCTTCATGACGGCATGGCGGCCGAGTTGATGGCCGAGGGCCACTACGACCAGCACGCGCTCGATGTCGCCACCAACAACATTGCGTTGCGCCGATTCGGTTCCTGTGACGACGTGGCGTCAGCCGTGTGTTTCCTCGCCTCAGATCGCGCCGGCTACATCTCGGGCCAGTCCCTCAACGTCGACGGTGGCTACACCGTCTAAGGCCTCTTCGGGCGAACCCGGAGTTAGCGCTTGTAGTTGGGGATCACGAATGGCAGGTCGGAAACATGGCACGCCACTCGTTTTCCGCGCACGTCGGCCTCGAGTTGGGTTCCAACGACTGATGCTGCAGCCGATACGTACCCCATGGCGACGGGACCATCGACCGATGCCCCAAAACCGCCACTGGTAACGACGCCGACCAATTCGCCATCGGCGTTGAAGAGTTCGTTACCTGGCCGAATCGGCCGTCGCTGAGCGGTTCCGATACCAACCCGGCTGCGGGTCGGTCCGTCGGCCTGCTGCTGCGCCACAACGTCGGCTCCGGGATAGTCGCCGGCCTCGCGGCGCCGTTTTGGAACCGCCCACATCAGGCCAGCTTCAACGGGTGTGGTTTCTTCATCAATGTCGCTGCCGTACAGGCAAAGGCCAGCTTCGAGACGAAGACTGTCGCGGGCGGCGAGCCCGGCGAACTCAACGCGTTCGTCGGCCAAGAGCTTTTCGGTGACGCCAACCACCATGTCGGCCGGCAAGGCCAGCTCGAACCCATCTTCGCCCGTGTAGCCGCTGCGGGTGATTCGGATATCAGCAGAACCAGCAGGCGTGGTGATTGCGACGATGCCGCCCGTCATGAACCCAAGGCCGGATACATCAATACCGAGGTCGGTAAGAACCGCTTCTGACTTTGGGCCTTGAAGCGCAATGAGATGCAGGTCGTCGCGTTCGATGACTTCGACACCGGCAAGGGCTTGCAGGTGAGCCACGTCGTGGGCAACTCGCGAGGCGTTGACAACAACACTCACTCGTCCATCGGGCATCGCCCAAGCGATGAGATCGTCGAGGATGCCACCTTGGTCGTTGGTGAAAAACGTGTACCGAAGCTTGTTCTCGGCGAGCGTGGTGATGCCGCCCGGGACCAACGTTTCGAGCGCTTCAGCTGGGGCGTCGCCGACGAGGTCGACGACACGCATGTGCGACACATCGAAGATCGACGACGATTGACGCGTATGAAGATGTTCGGCGATGGCACCTTGGCCGTCATAGGACAATGGCATCGAGTAGCCGGCGAATGGCCCGAACTTTGCGCCCCGGGTTTCGTGAAGCGCATGTAAGAGCGTGGTCTCGAGTTCGGCGTCAGCCATCAGTGTCTCCGTGAACGTACTGCCAGCCGAAGCGACCCTTAATGCAAAGGTTGCCCCACGTAACCGAGTGGTCGTCGGGGGAAGTGACCTTCACGATGCGCTCGTCCTGGGTGTGAAGCTCAAGGTTACAGCCGACACCGCAATACGAACAGACCGTGGTGGTCACCGTCTGGTCTTCCGGGCGCCAGTTGGCCACCTGGCGAAGATCAAACTCGGTTTTGAACTGCAGGGCATTGGTAGGACAAACCGCCACGCAGTTCCCGCAGTAAACACATGCCGAGTCAGGCAGGGTTACATCGAACTCGGTTGCGATGCGAGCACCGAACCCGCGGCCCGACATCGAGATGGCGTACGTGTGCTGAGCATCGTCGCCGCAGGCCGAGACGCACTTGTAGCAAAGGACACATTTGTCATAATCGCGAACGTAGAGATCATCTTGGATCTTGATCTCTTCGTTCATCCGCTCCGGGTTTTCGTAGCGGTCGGGTTGCGCGCCGTACTTAGCGCTCCACTCGTTGAGCTCGTCAGCCTCGCTCAGGTCCACACCAGATCCCAGGAACTCAAGAACCATCTTGCGACTGTGGTTCACGCGATCCGAATCGGTGCTAACAACCATTCCTTCTTCGACCGGTCGCGAACACGACGGCACGAGTGTGCGCGACCCTTCGAGCTCGACCACACAAACCCGGCAGGCGTTGACCGGCGTCAGGTTAGGCCCGTAACAAATCGTTGGCGTCTCGACTCCGGCCGCGGTGCATGCGTCGAGAATCGTAGATCCCTCGGGCACCGCTACATCGTTGCCGTCGACCGAGATGGTCACCGCTACTTCGGTACTAGTCATTGGTTTGCTCCGATCAAGCCCAGAGCGAGTGCGCTCTTGATTGCCGATGCAGCCGTGTGGCCGAGACCACAGATCGACGCATCGGCCATTACTTGCACCATGTCTTCATGAAGAACCCGCTTCTCGTCGGGCATTGGTTTGTGGCCGATTGCCACGATCATCTCGTGCTGGCGAATTGCACCAACCCGACATGGCACGCATTGTCCGCAGGATTCGTTCTTGAAGAACTCGGCGATGCGTTGGCAAATGTCAGCCATGTCGTCGTCGGTGTTGAACACCATGACCACACCGGAGCCCAGCGTGGTGCCGGCTTCGCGTGTGGCTTCTAGTGTCAGCGGCAGGTCCATGGAGTCGCTCGTGACAAAGCTGCCCGCTGCCCCACCTAGGAGCACTGCCTGCACCTCACCAGAAGCGCCTCCGGCGGCCTCGATGATCTCGCCAAGGGTTGCACCGAATGCGTGCTCGTACAGCCCTGGCGCTCCGACACGGCCTGATACGCAGAACAGGCGAGTGCCTGGCGACCGTTCGGTGCCGATCGACCGGTATGCCGCTGCGCCATCGAGAACGATAGGCAGCACATTGAGCAGCGTCTCAGGGTTGTTGATGACGGTGGGCTGGTCGAAAAGTCCGTTGGTGGTGGGGAACGGCGGCTTGTTGCGTGGCTCGCCCCGGAAGCCCTCGAGTGAGTTAAAGAGTGCGGTCTCTTCGCCGCAGATGTAGGCACCGGCGCCGCGTCGCACCTCGAGGTGAAACTCCTTGCCACTTCCCGCAACGTCCTCGCCAAGCAGACCAGCATCGCGTGACGCCATGATGGCGTTCTCGAGACGCCCGGTTGCCTGCGGATACTCCCCGCGAATGTAGATCCAGCCGTTGGTGGCACCCGTCGTGACCGCGGCAATGGTCATTGCCTCAATCAAGGCGAACGGGTCGTGCTCCATGACCATGCGGTCCTTGAAGGTTCCTGGTTCGCTCTCGTCGCAGTTTGCCACAATGTGCTTCTGGTCGCCGTCGGCGTCGCGAACCGCCGTCCACTTGATGCCGGTAGGAAACGCTGCGCCACCTCGACCTGAAAGACCAGAGTCGGAGATGGCAGCGAGGACGCCATCGGCGCCGAGTTCGAGGGCCTTGGTGAGCGCCTCGTAACCACCATGCTCACGGTACGAATCGAGGCTGGTCGGGTCGACAACACCGATCCGCTGGAGAAGCCGAAGAGAGTCGTCGCCCGCTTGAGGAAGGACGAAGGCGTCATCATCGGCCGGAACCACATCGGGGCGCTTGCGCCCCTGGATGAAGACCGCCGGTGGTCGTTCGCACTGGCCAAGGCACGGGCTTCGATGCACGTGTTTCCCTTCGGCCTCGAGCGACGCGATGAGATCGTCGGCGCCGTCGATGCGGCATGCGGGGTCGATGCAAACGTGTACGACGTCGTCGTCGTGACCGGGTTCGGTGTCGACTCGGAACATCTCATAGAAGCTGGCCACGCCGTAGGACTCGGCTGGCGGCACCTGAAGGACTTCTGACAGGTAGTTCAGGCCGCCCGGGCTAATCCAGCCCGACTCCTTCTGCAAGGCATGTAACGCCGGTAAGAGGAGGTGGCGCAGTCCGCGGCGGCGACTGGCCCCGCCACGAACAATCCGTTCGCCCTCGATCGTGAGGGCGCTGTTCTCGCCAAGCGCAAGATCGATGGCGTTACGTTCACCGTCGTTCGCGATGGCGTCGGTGAAATGAAGGTCGGCCATGTCGCTATGCCTCTGCTGCTACGAGCGGCTCGACGCGAATCGAGGCCGCCTTAAATTCGGCAGTGCCGGATTTCTTGTCCCACGCATCGGTGGTGAGGACGTTGGTATCGACAAGGTCGGGAAAGTGGAACGTGGTGAACGTAAGCCCCTCGACGAGCGAGTCATCGATACGGATTCGCATTTCCACGGAACCTCGAGGTGACGACACCAGCGCCATGTCGCCGTCGTTCAAGCCCAAGCGTTGTGCGTCGGTCTCATGCATATCGAGCGCATCGCCGTAGCGAATTGGTGAACTGAAACCACCCGATTGCACACCGGTGTTGTAGCTATCGAGGGCCCGACCTGTGGTGAGGCGAAGCGGGAACTCCTCGGTGAGCTCTTCCTTTGGTCCCTGATGGACCACCGGGATGAACGGAGCCGGCTCACGACCTTCGAGATCGTCGGCCCAGAGCCATCCGTGCAAGAACGGCGAACCGGGGTGATCGAGTGCGGGACACGGCCATTGCAACCCACCGGTCTCCTCGAGACGATCCCACGACATACCCAGGTGCATTGGCGATAGCGAACGAAGCTCGTCCCACAGCTGCTCTGGATCTGGGGTGCCCCAGTCGTGGCCCATCCGGGAAGCAAGGTCGAACAAGATATCGACGTCGTGGCGGGCCTCACCTGGTGGTGGCACTGCGGCCCGAACCCGTTGCACGCGTCGCTCCGAAGAGGTCACCGTTCCGTCAGATTCTGCCCAAGCGACCGACGCAGGGAGAACAACATCGGCCATCTCGGCGGTTCGGGTCATAAAGATGTCCTGCACAACCAGAAGGTCGAGGCCAGACAACAGCTTTCGAGCGTGTTGAATATCGGCCTCAGAATCAGCCGGGTTTTCGCCAAGCACATAGGCCGCTTTGATTTCGCCACGTTCCATTGCTTCGAACATGAGCGTGAGGTGCTTGCCCGGAACCGGATTGAGGTCGACACCCCAGGTAGCTTCAAACTTTCCGCGTGCCGCATCGTCGTCGATGTTCTGAAAGCCCGGAAGTTTGTTTGGCAGCGAGCCCATGTCGCCGCCGCCCTGCACATTGTTCTGACCACGGAGCGGCACCAAGCCACTCCCCCAGCGGCCGATATGGCCGGTGAGCAGCGCCAGGCTGCAGAGGGCCAACACGTTGTCGACCGCGTTGTGGTGCTCGGTGATACCGAGGGTCCACAGAATCTGAGCGGACTCAGCCGTGGCGTAATCGTGCGCCAGTTCGCGAATCGCGTCTTCTGGAAGGCCAGTGAGCTGGCTCGTAAATTCGAGCGTGTATGGCTCGACGTTTTCTTTGTACGCCTCAAACCCCTGTGTGGAGTGGGCAATGAACTCTTTGTTGGCCAGACCAGCAGCAATGATCTCGCGACCGATGCCATTAGCCAGCGCAACATCGCTGCCCAGGTTGAGTCCGAGCCACACATCGGCAAACTTCGCCGATGACGTGCGTCGGGGATCGACGGCGAACATCTTGGCGCCGTTGTCGATGCCTTTCAGCAGGTGATGAAAGAAGATGGGGTGCGCGTTGCGGGCATTTGAGCCCCAGAGCACGATGAGATCAGTTTCCTCAATCTCGGTGTAGGAGGACGTTCCGCCACCCGCACCAAACACTGTCGCCAGACCGACGACCGAAGGAGCGTGTCAAGTTCGATTACAGGAGTCGATGTTGTTGGTACCCAGCACAACACGACCGAACTTCTGTGCGGCGTAGTTCATTTCGTTCGTAGCCTTCGAACAGCTGAACATTGCGAACCCCTCGGGTCCGAGTTCGTCGTTAACCTTGGTGAAACCTTCAACGACGCGGGTAAGAGCTTCATCCCAACTCGCCGGACGAAGTTCACCGTCTTCGCGCACCATTGGTGTGGTGAGCCTCTTCTTCGGAAGGAACTGCTTTGTTCCCCACTTGGACATGGACTTCGGCTTCGACACGTCGACACCTCTTGTTTTGCGCGTGGTTGTTGTCGCGTACATATCTCGCGGCTTTGTCAGTCTAGTTACCCGATGTCACAGGAAGAGACGCGAAACGACAGCGGTTTCCACCCAATGGAAGCCCTTGCAGGGCGGCCCAGAGAGACTGCTACGAGGGCACTTGCCAGTCGATTGGTTTCCGACCGGCCGACGTAAGTGCAGCGTTGGTTTGCGAGAACGGCGCACTGCCAAAGAACCCCCGATGAGCCGAGAGCGGTGACGGATGCGGCGCCTCGAGAATCACGTGGCGCTCGGAGTCGATGAGCGACTTCTTCTTGCGCGCATGAGCTCCCCACAACAAGAACACCACCATCTCGGCTTTGGCGCTTACCGCCTTGATGACCTCGTCGGAAAAGACCTCCCACCCTTGCCCTTGGTGCGAAGCCGCGGCCCCAGAACGGACCGTCAACGTGGTGTTGAGGAGCAAAACTCCCTGTTGTGCCCAGCTTTCAAGACTCCCGTGATCAGGCGGAGCGAAACCCACGTCGGTCACGAGCTCCTTGTACATGTTGGCCAAAGAAGGCGGCACCCGGACCCCCGGCTTCACGCTGAAACAGAGGCCGTGAGCTTGGCCGGGTCCGTGGTAGGGGTCCTGGCCAAGAATCATTACCTTTGTCTCGGCATAGCTGGTGAGCTGAAAGGCCGCGAACACGTCCTTCTGCGGCGGGAACACTTCGCCGGATAGTCGTTCTGCGGCGACGAACTCCTGCAACGTCGACCAGTAGGGTTTCTCGAACTCGCTGCGCAGGATGGGGTCCCAGCCGGCGGCGATCGTTGCAGTCACGAGAGAATCGATGCAATCGCCCAGATCGATGCGGCGATGCCGAGCACGATGTAGACCACGCTGCGACCCACGGGGGCCTGCTGCATGTCGCCCTCATCTTTCGGTTTCTCCGGCGGGCGAATCAATGCCATGAGGTTGCCCGCTGCCATGGCTCCGCCGATCGCGAGCACAAGAAGGGGGAGCAGATTGTCGCCAAGGGGGTTCATCGTTCAAAGTTTCTTCTCAAGGTACGGCCGGAGACGCCGATCATCTTTGTAACACCAGCGGAATCGCCCCTGCTGGTGGGAACGGGGATTGAGTGGAAGTCGCTAACTCCCTCCAACGCATTGCCACCAGCGCTTTTCCAGGGTGCTACAGCAATGATAGTGACTTCCACTCCCCCAACTATCTCCCGGAGCGCTCAGCTTCTCGGTGGTTGGTTGAGCATCGCTAAGAGATCGTCGTCGGTTACTTCGAGCCGGACATTCACCGCAGTTGTTCGCTCGGTCAGGCCATTGTTGAAAGTCGTCTCCGAACTTTCCAGCGTGCCGTTCGTTTGATCGAAGCAGTAGACCGCCGACTCGCCGAACGGTGCATCGAAGGTTTCAGTCGTCAAGATGAGCTCCCAGCAGCCAGCGCTTGTCACAAAGATCCGGTAGGCGGGCGGGTCTCCAGCCAATAGGCCGCTGACATTGTTCAGCTCGGTATCGAGCGCCTCGTCGATCGACGGCGCGCCCGGAAGATCTCGACACTCAAGCTCACCGTCTTCTTCCACGGAGGTTCGCGTCGAGCACAACACCTCAACGCCACCGAGATAGCCGGTAACGCCCGACAGGCTCCTGACCAGGCGATCGCCCGGCCGCTGCGCCATTACCTCGGTGACCGTCAGTTCTTGACCATCGTTGGTGATGCGCGTGAGATCGGATTCCACCAACACTTCGAGGGTCCGAAACCTTGCCCAATCCTCAAGAAACGCCTCGCTACGCGCCTCTTGGAGTTCAGGGCTTGTCTGCTCGCCTTCGGGAACGGTAGATGTGGTGGCGTCGGTTTCACTCGACGACCCATCGTCACCGCGCCCGGTCAGCGCGACCAAAAGAAGACCCAGAAGTAGGCCTCCAACCAGCCCAAGTATCACGAGGAATCGCAGACGCACGCCAGTAACGGTACGGCCAGCAGGCGTGGAATCCGCCGAAGACTTAGTCGGGTCGCTGATGCACCGACACGGCGTACCGGTTGCCGTCGACGAATCCGGCCATGTCCCAGGTTGCGTACCGTTCGACCAGGGTTAGTCCTGCCGCTTCTGCCCAGTCGTCATAGTCCCCTAGCGACACGATGCCGTTGAGCTGGAAACCAGCGATCAGTCGACCGCTTGGGCCCACGTGACGCGCCGCGGCGGCAACCACTGCTGCCTCGGTGCCGGGCGAAAGGAAAATCATGACGTTGCCTGCCATCACCACAACATCGAACTGTCGGCCGAGGTCGAGATCGGCTAGGTCAGACTCGACCCATTCGATCTCGGGCGCCTTCTGTCGGGCTTGTGCAAGCATCGATGCATCGAGGTCGCTACCAACGACATCGATTCCACGGTTTTGTAACTCGATCGCTACTCGGCCGGTTCCGCAGCCTGCATCGAGAACCGATGTCGGCGCGTACCGCTGCACAAAGGCCACCTCGCCATGCATTTCTTTGCCCGTGGCAGCAATGGCTTCAAACCGAGCGTCGTAATCGGCACCGGACACGTCGCGTTCGGCGCCCCATCGAGATTCGGCCACTAAACGCTTCGAGCCATGTTGGCGAAGCGGGTGTAGTGGGGCAGGAACGCTAAGCGAACAGTGCCTACTGGGCCGTTACGGTGTTTGGCAATGATGATCTCAGCAGTTCCCTGATCGGGACTCTCGGCGTTGTAGATCTCGTCGCGATAGATGAACATCACGACGTCGGCATCCTGCTCGATCGAGCCACTCTCTCGAAGGTCGGCGAGCATCGGGCGCTTGTCCTGACGCTGCTCGAGCCCACGGGAGAGCTGCGACAGACCAATCACCGGACACTCGAGCTCACGAGCCAGAATCTTGAGCCCACGACTGATCTCGGAAACTTCAACCTGGCGACTTTCGGCGCCAGCGCGGCCGGTCATGAGCTGGATGTAGTCGACGACCACCATTCCCAGGTCGCCCACCTTGCTCTTGAGACGGCGGGCCTTCGCCCGAATCTCCATGATGGTGAGGTTCGGGTTGTCATCGATGTAGATGGGCGCTTCGGCAAGACGCCCCACACCATGGCTGATCTTTGACCAATCCTTCTCGGTGAGCTGCCCATCGCGCACGTTCTTCGAGTCGACCTTGGCTTCAGAACACAAGATTCTGTTGGTGAGCTCGAGCTGACTCATTTCGAGCGAGAACATAAGAACGGGACGATTGGTCTCAACTGCAGCGTTCGTCAGCGCGTTCAGGACGAAACTCGTCTTGCCCATGGCAGGCCGAGCCCCGATGATGATGAGCGCGTTGGGCTGAAAGCCCGACAGCAACTCGTCGAGGTCGATAAAGCCGGTTTGCGTTCCGGTGATCGCGTCGCCCCGTTCGTACAGTTCTTCGAGACGGTCGAGGTTGGCATCGAGAAGTTCAGAGATAGGCGCCATCGTGTCGGCAACTCGACCCTCGGCCACCTTGTACATAAGGGCCTCAGCCGTATCGATGGCCTTCACGACGTCGTCGGGTTTGCTGTAGCCGATCTCACTGATCTCGCCAGCAACTTCAATGAGACGGCGGAGCTGGAACCGCTCGAAGATGATGTTGGCGTACCTGGCCGCGCTGGATGTGGCCGGGGTGTCGATCTGAAGGTTCACCAGAACCGCCGGGCCACCGACGGTTTCAAGAAGTCCAGCGCGATCGAGCTCGTCGGCAACCGTTACCGGGTCGGAGGGTTCGCCAGCGCCATAGAGCGTGGTGATGGCATCGAAAATATGCGCATGAGCCGGCTTGTAGAAGTTCTCGGTGGAGACGACCTCGATGGCATCGGCGATCGCATCGCGCGACAACAACATCGCGCCGATAAGGGACGCTTCGGCATCGAGGTTGTGTGGGGGAACGTGGCGACTCGCTGGAGCGGCCGATTCGAAGAAGTCAGACATTCATTTCCGTGGAAGTTTGCCGTGAAGAAGGATCTCGCAACCGTCTTGTTGTTATTGGTGATCATTCTGCTGCGAGGGTCTGACAGCCTACCGAGGAAGTAGCTGCCTGGGGACAAGATGAGGGTTCGTAAGACCCCCTTACTCTGCCCTACTTTGCCTGTGAGTCACCAGTGCATATCCTCGGGAAAACCCTGCATTTCATGGGGAAATAGGTGTGGACTTCGGTGTGGACAACGTGGGTATCCATGTGGACACTCGGTGGACAACTCACAAGTTATACACAGGAATGGGGATAACTCTGCCCGTTCGATTCCACCCCAAAAAAGCAACTCGGCCGCACCCCAAGCCACCGAAGTGAATGGATGCGACCGAGTCGACGTATGAAAAGGGAGCGACCTAGACGGCCACCACTTTTTGTGACCTAAACAGCCACGATTTCCAACGTGATTGGGAACTGCACCTCAGGGTGCAGTTCGGCCATCACGGTATGGCTACCGGTGGTCTTGATTGCTTCATCGGCCGCAATGTTGCGACGGTCAATGACGATGCCGGTCTGTTCTTCAACCGCAGTAGCGATATCGGTGGTGGTGATCGAGCCGAACAGCTTGTCACCATCGGCTTTCGCGCCAATGGTGATGACGGCCGGTACCAACTTGGTTGCTACCTCTTCGGCCTCTGCCCGGTCCTCGGCCGACCGCATCACACGCGCTTCACGCATGGATTCGGCCTGTTCCTCAGCACCTGGGGTCGACTTCATGACGAGTCCCTTGGGAAGCAGGAAGTTGCGGGCGTAACCAAGAGTTACGTCGGCAATGTCGCCCTTCTTTCCCAAACCCTCGACGTCGGTTCGCAGAATTACCTTCATGCTTCCCCCTCGACGGCTGGCTTGTCAGCAGCACCGATGGTGACGCCTTCGATTTCACTGACATCGAAGTCGGCGGCCTCTACTGGAGTATCGGTGCCGGTATCGACGGTCGCATCCGTTGCTTCGGTTGCCTCGCCGTCTTCTCCACCTGGCGGTGGTGATGATGGACGTGGTGGTGGTCCGTCGGCACGAGGCCCACGATCGCGACCGCCACCGCGCTGGGTGGTGACCCGCAAGGTGTACGGAAGCAATGCCATTTCGCGGGCGTTCTTGATTGCCCGGGCAACTTCGGCCTGCTGTTGGGTGCTGTTGCCGGTTACCCGACGAGCACGGATCTTGGAGCGGTCGGAGACAAACCGACGCAGGATGTTGATGTCTTTGTAATCGACGTAGTCGATCTTTTCTTCGGTAAGGACGCTGATGCGCTTTTTGGCGCGTCGTGCGCCGTCCTTGTTCTTGCCACGCTTGGGCGCTGGCTTTGCCATGATGAGTGTCGTTTCCTGGATCTAGAAGGGTTCTTCGTCAGTGTCGTAGCTGGGGGCGCTTGGCTCGTTGGATACGGGCCGTGGTGCTGCTCCGCCTCCGCCGCCTTGGCCGCCACCCGGGGCGCCACTGAACTCGTTACGGGTAAGTTGCGCACTGGCCCATTTGAGGCTGGGCGCAACATCGTCGGCAATGATCTCGATCTTCGACCGCTTGTCACCGTCTTGGGTCTGCCACGAGCGCTGCTCGAGGCGGCCATAGACCACAACGCGCGAACCCTTAGTAAGGCTCTCGCTCACGTTCTCGGCGAGTTGTCGCCAGCAGGTGACGTCGAAGAACGAAACTTCGTCTTCTTTTCCGTCATACCCTTTTTTGTTCCAAGCGACGCCAAAGTTGGCGACCGCCGCACCACTAGGGGTGAAGCGAAGCTCGGGATCGCGGGTGATGTTGCCTACAACGGTGATGGTGTTATCAAATGCCATGTCAGGTACCTCGTGGGTTATTCGGCTGCAGCTGTTTCAGCTGTTTCATCCGAGGGTGCTTCTTCGGTTGGCTCAGCCTCAGGGGCCGCCTCAACCTCAGGAGCTGCCTCAGCAGGCTCAGTTGTTTCAGCTGGAGCAGCGCCACCCTCAAGAAGACCACGTTTTTGGCCTTCGTGCTCGGGTAGACGCATGAGCTTGTGGCGGACTACTTCGTCCGCAAGGCGAAGCGCTCGCTCGACATCGTCGAGGTTCGTTGCTTCGGTAACGATCTCGTGGAGGACATAGGTGCCTTCCCACTTGTGATCGATGGGATATGCAAAGCGCTTGCGACCCCAGTTATCGAGAGTGGCGACCTTGCCGTCACCGGCAACCACCAACTCGTCGACCTTCTTGAGGATCGTATCGATAGCGGGTTGTTCAACCTCGCTCTCGAAAATGGTCAACAATTCGTAAGCCCTAGTGGGCATAATTAAGCTCCCTTTGGTTCCGGAGTACGGAGCCCCACACGATGTGGAGCAGGGTCTTCCGCCCGCCACGACTGGCAAACGGATATGACCGGTCAATCCTACAGACCAGAGAGGGATTTCCCGAAGCGGGCTTCAAACGCATACAAGGAGTCTGCCCAAGGGGTATGACAATCATCGTTGTTCCGCCTCCGGCTGCACGCCTTCGGCATCAGACTCAACGCTACTTGGCGCCCTTGCTAGCGCGGCGGAACGCCCCCACACAACCACTCTTGTTCCGCCTCCGGCTGCACGCCTTCGGCATCAGACTCAACGCTACTTGGCGCCCTTGCTAGCGCGGCGGAACGCCCTTACTTGCCGAGCTTTGTTAGCGCCTCGATGTGTTCGGGGAACATCTGGCAGCAGCCGCCGATGATCGTTGCTCCTGCGTCAACCCATGCGGCGCACACATCTTTATAGGTGCCGGGCGTGAGCTCCTCGCGCCGACCCAGCACTACTTCGTTCGCTGCGTACCCCTCTTGCTTTGCAACAAAGGCATTGGCGTACCCACCGAAGCGAATTCCCTTCGGGTTCGACCCCAGTGCGTCGCGCACATGTCCGAGCGCTACCCCAATGGCTTCCGGTGGCGAACAGTTGAAGATGATGGCCTGCACATCGTCGACCACAGCTTCGACAGCGGCAGCAACGGTCTCGCCCGAACGAAGGTCGACCTGAGTACCGGGCGCATCGTCGGGAACGGTGAACGACATCCAAAGATCCAACGAACCTCCACCCCGCTTCACCGCCGCAACAATGGCTTCAGCTTCAGCAATTGAACTGACGGTTTCCGCGATCCAGAAATCGACAAACGGGGCCTGGGCCTTCACGAGAACATCCCATGCGGCGGGTGCGTCGGCTGGACGGAACTTCTCTGGTTCATACGAGCCATAGAGAGGGGGCAATGTGCCGGCGACCAGAACCGGATGATCGGCCTCATCGGCGGCGGCCCGTGCCAAACGGCCGGCAAGTTCGGCCAGTTCGGTACCCCGCTCAGCGAATCGCTCATCGCCAAGGTGGAACGGCACCACGGCGTAGGCGTTAACAATGATGATCTCTGCGCCCGACTCGATGAAGTCGCGGTGTGCCTGTTGCACGGCGGGGGGATCTTCGAGGAGCGCCAACGCCGACCACTCGGGTTGGCGAAATGGGGCGCCCGACCTCTCGAGGAGTTTGCCCATACCGCCATCGATCACGGTCACTTGTTTGGGGAGGTCAGACATCCAAGAAGTATCGCAGAGTTCGGCAGTACTCACTCTCTGCCGACTCTCTGCCCACCCTCTGCGGACTTTCTGCGGACTTTCTGAAAGTTTCTGCTTGACTCTCCCTTATGGGGAGACTCGACGATCAAGACATGTTGATGTTGATGCCGATTGGGCGGTTCGCCCGAGCTTCGAGATTGTCGATCAAGTCGTTGCGAAACTACGACGAGTCTGGGCTGCTGCCTGCGGCTTTCGTGGATTCGCAATCCGGCTACCGGTACTACCGGATCGAACAACTGGCACGTGCTGATGCCATCCGCTCCCTGCGGATGGTCGGAATGCCGTTGCCAGCAATCGCCGAAGCTCTCGATGGTGACGAACCTGAATCGTTGTTGATGTCGCACCTCGCCGCGCTGGAAGAAGAGCGCGACGAGATCCAACGGAAGGCGCAGGAACTCAAGCGCCGTATACAAACGAAGGAATACGTCATGTCAACCGAAGTAACCCTCAAAATCAACGACACCATTTCCGCCCTGGCCTATCGAACCGAGACAACGTTCTCGGGGATCTTCAACGACATCCCGGCCGGCTTCGGCCAGGTAATGGGAACGATCGCTGAGGAGAACATCGACCCGGTCGGCGCACCGTTCACGCTCTACTACCAGGCCCCTGACGGCGACACGGTGGGAGAGATTGCGATGTGTGTACCCATCGCCGAAGGATCCGCCGAGGGAGTTGTTGGCGGGGAGGGATCGGCCGGTGGCCTCCAAGCGGTGACCGTTCCGGCGGGTGGGGCCGCGTCGATTATCCATCGTGGCAGCTACGACAACATGGGCGAGTCCTACGCCACCGTGGCCGCTTGGGCACAACAGCGAGGCCACGAAATCACCGGCCCAACCCGCGAGATCTACCTCAACAGCCCTGTCGATACCGCCGAGGCCGATCTTCTTACCGAGTTGCTGTTTCCAATCGGCGGCGACGCATCTAGCCACACATCTGACGACACATCTGACGACACACCTAACGACACACCTAACGACAATGACGAAGGGTCCAACTAATGCCTGCCTCATTCCAAGACCGCTACGACACGGCCAAAGAGTCGTACATCAAAACCAACGACAAGCAGTTCGCCGACCTCCCAGCCGGCACGACCGTGCTCATTCCGAGCCCGCAAGATATCGAATCGGTGGTCAATGCCCTACCCGAGGGCAACACATTGAACCTCACCGAGTTGCGTGGGGCGTTGGCCGAAATGCATGACGCCGACGGCACGTGCCCGGTGATGTGTGGCATGAATCTGCGGGTCGCGGCCGAGGTAACCCTCGAGGCCATCGATGCAGGTGTGCCCCAAGGTGAGGTCGTGCCGATATGGAACGTCATCGAACCAACGAGCAACCTGGCAAAGAAACTCCCGGGCGGCGTCGAGCGAATTCGACGCCTTCGGGGCGAACGCACATAGAGCCTGCGTGGCGAGGAAGACCGTTCCCGGTGACCGGAGTCACTAACCTTTAGTAAGTGTTTCTTGGAGAACCGAGGTAACTTACTTTTCGTAAGTAACTACCTCAATCTTCTTCAAAGGAACCACCATGACTGCATCTCCTCGCATTCTTCGCCTCGATTCGTCGGCCAGCGGCGCCTCGTCGGTAACGAGCAACCTCAACGCTCTGCTCGTAGAAACGCTTCTCGCTAGCAATCCCGGGGCGACGGTCGTGCACCGTGATCTCACCGAACTGCCGGTCCTCAACGCCGATCGGTTTGCGGCGAACAGCACGCCAACGGGAGAACGCTCGGTCGAGCAACGCGAACTCGCCAAGCTCAGCGATGCCCTCATCGACGAGTTGGTCGCTGCCGACATCGTGGTGATCGCTGCTCCTATCTACAACTTTGGGATTCCTGGAGCCGTAAAGGCGTGGGCAGACCTTGTTGCTCGGGCGAGCGTGACCTTCACCTATACCGAGACAGGCCCCCAAGGACTACTCACCGGAAAGAAGGCCTACGTTGTGTCCTCTTCCGGCGGCGTCGAACTCGGCAGCGAGATGGACTTCGCGACCCCACACCTCACCCTGTTCCTCAACTTCCTTGGCATCGCCGACATCTCACTCGTCGACGCCGGTGGGTTGATAGCTAACCCGAACAAAGTCGCCGAGGCAGAGAACCAGATCCGAAGCCTCGCGTCGCAATAGAGCCTCGTCTCGCACCAGGTCGGGGCCAGCCATCGTGGAATTCGAGCTACCAAAACCGGTAGCCTCGGATTTCATGGCGACTGGTGACCATCAAGACTGCGACTATTGTCCGTTCTTCCAGCACGCCCTCGAACTGATTGGCCGACGATGGACCGGGTCGATCCTGAAAGTCATCAGCGATCGATCACTTCGGTTCGGAGAGATTCGGTCGGAGATCCCCGGGCTCTCCGACCGGCTGCTCGATGCCCGTCTCACCGAACTTGAGGACGAAGGCATCGTGGTGCGCGACAAAGCGACCGGAGAGGTCCGATATTCGCTTACCGAAAAGGGCGTCGGACTCGGACCGGTGTTTGGTGCACTCACCGGGTGGGCCAAGGGATTCGCAGAGGAACCCAACGAGCCCGCAGTGCCAGGTCGCCGACGCACGAGCACGACGTAACGAGCCGCGGGTCGCGTCAGGTAATCGACCCGAGATCGACGAGTTGGTCGAACGCTTCGCCGATGCGCGTTGCCAAGGGTTTCTTGGCGCTATCCGATTGCCAGTTGTCGAGCGCAACGTCGAGGGCGACGAGGGCCGCTCCGGCGATGACTGGGGCAGCTGCTCTGTTTGGCTTTGACAGAAAGTGCCGGAGTGCGGCGGTGAGCTCGTCTCGATCCTGAAAGTCGGCCTCTACCGCCGCCCCGTGAAGTGCTTCGGTGCCATAGATGTATTGAATCCGCTGCAGTTGAAATGCAAGGTCGGCGTCGTAGCGGGTCCCAAGATCCTCGACGAAGACCGAGCGAAGCGCCTGAAGCGGTGGCAACTTCTTGAGGGCCTTACCCAAGGCTTCATCGATGGCGTTGTCGTGTTCATCCCAGAGGACGATGGCCTCTTTCGTGGAGAAGTGCCGATAAAGCGTCGAAGGTGCCATGCCCACCTCTTCGGCAATCTCGCCGACCGTGACGTTGTCGAAACCCCGGTCGAGGAACATGGCCAGGGCAGTGCGTTGGGTGGTGCGCATCGCGTTGATGCGATTGCGTTGGCGAAGTGATGGCACCCCAACATGATAGCGCGACTCCAAATGAGAGTGTTGCTTAATTTGGGAGTGACTCCTACAATTGACTCCATGGCCGATTCATCTCCAAGCGATACATCTCTAAGCAGCACATCTCTTGGCGATACAGCCGATTCACTCATTGCCGTACTCGAGCGAATCACGGGCGGTCTCGAAAACGTCATCATCCCGCTCCTGCTCATCGAGTTGGTCTGGTTGTGGCGAACCGGCCGACTCAAGAAGGACCGCATCAAAGAGATGTTCGGAAACGCCAGCTCGTTGCTGGTGATCATCCCGGCTGGATTCGTCGGGTTGGTCGTCTGGTTCACGATCTTTGAAGCAATCCAACGGGCAACGCCGCTCTCCATCCCGATCAATTGGCTCACCGCGCTGGTCTGCATCGTGCTTGTCGATCTCATCTACTACGCCGAGCATCGCTTCGAGCACGAACATCGCCTGCCGTGGGACCTCTACCACTCGGTTCATCACAGTTCGCCCGAGTTTGATCAAACCACCAGCCTTCGACTCTCCGGCTTCGATGCCCTCCTCACGATGGGTTTTCTCACACCTGCCGTGGTGATTGGTTTCGACCCCACGCTCGTGCTCGTGGCCTACGGCCTCGTGGTGGGCTACCAAACCTGGATCCACACCGAGATCATCAAAAAGGCGCCGCTGTGGTTCGAGTTCATCTTCAACACACCGTCGCATCATCGTGCCCACCACGGGGCCGACAGCATCTATCTCGACAAAAACTACGGTGGCATCTTCATCATCTGGGACCGTCTCTTCGGCACGTTCCAGATCGAAACAAGCCGCCCCATCTACGGCCTTACGCAACAGATCGAATCGTCCAACCCACGCGACATTCAGTTCTCCGAACTGCGCAAACTCATCGCCGACTTACGGTCTGACCCTGACACCACCACCCGCCTGCAACGACTATGGAACCGCCCAGGGTGGCAAGCCCCAACGGAGTCGCCCGTTTCATCACCGCTAGCCAGCTAGAAAGACCACCCAAACGAGAAAATCCACGAAAGCTCCACCCCTGATAGGGCGGGGTTTTCGCAGTTTTACGGACCCACCGGACTATTGACGGGGTTTTCGGGGTCGATATACTGACAAGTACCGCCGGGAGCCACAGGCCTTGGACGGGAAAGGAGCCAGAAATGGCAGCATCATCGGACGCAGCACTTACTACAGCTGTCCGCAAGAAGGTCACCGCACCCATGATTGGGTCGAAGAAGGTCGCTGAAGGCGACGACGCAATGGTGATGATCACCGCATACGACGCCCCTGGCGCTCGAATGGCATCCGCTTCCGGGGCCGACATGATTCTTGTCGGTGACTCCGTTGCGATGGTTGTGCTCGGCTACGACGACACCCTTCAGGTCACCGTCGACGACATGGCACATCACACTGCTGCTGTCGCCCGGGCGAAGCCGCACTGCCTCATCGTGGGCGATCTGCCGTGGATGAGCTACCACGTCTCGGCCGAAGAGACCGTCCGTAACGCGGCAACTCTCATTCGTGCAGGCGCCGAATGCGTCAAGCTCGAGGGCGGCCGCAAACGCCTTCCCATGATCGAAGCGCTCATCGACGCCGAGATTCCGGTAATGGGCCACCTCGGCCTCACGCCGCAGTCTGTCCACACCATGGGCGGCTTCAAAGTGCAGGGCAAGAAGGCCGACGCGGCACTCGCCCTGGTCGAAGACGCCAAAGCACTCGCCCACGCTGGCTGCTTTGCCATCGTGCTCGAAGGCGTACCGGTTCGGGTCGCCGAGATGATCACCAACGCCATCGACATCCCCACCATCGGTATCGGCGCCGGACCTCATTGCGATGGTCAGGTGCTGGTGTACCACGACGTTCTGGGCATCGAAGACCGGTTCGTTCCCAAGTTCGTTCGCCGCTACGCCGACCTCAAGTCGGCCAGCATCGACGCACTGACGCAGTACGCAGCCGACGTGCGTTCGGGTGCTTTCCCCAACGACGACGAGAGCTACCACATGGGCGATTCAGAAGCCGATGCCCTCGGCCTCTACGGGTCCGAGGCATAACCCCACCTAGGTCGTTACCTGACTGAGGTACGCCGACGGCGACAACCCCAGGTGTCTTCGAAAATCGCGGGTCAGGTGCGCCTGATCCGAATAGCCGAGCTCGGCAGCAACCGCTGCCCAACCTCGCCACTCATAGCCCGCATCGATCGCAAAGCGGGCTGCCTCGGCGGCTTCGATGATGCGCCACCGACGAATCACAAACGCAGGCGTTGCCCCAACATGTTGATCGAAGAGGCGCTGCAGGGTTCGAACACTCACCGAACCAGCGTCGGCGAGCTGGTCGATTCGGCGGATCGAACGGTCCTGCTCGGCGACCTCTGCCAGTTTGGCAACCCACCTCGCTTCTGCCACGAACTGCCCATCGCGTTGGCCGACCAGTGTCCCAAGCGCCTCTCGAAGAAGATCGACTCGACGTTCTGGTACCGCGGCGTCGGTGATCTGGCCGACGAGATCTGGGTGTTCGAAACCTGGGAGGGCGCTATCGAAATCAAGTTGCGTGTTCGCAGCGGTCTTCGCCGGGGCATCGAGGAACACGCCAAGACCACCGACCGTCGTTCGGGCAGCAACCGTCCATCCATCTCCGCTGAGATGCCGATTACTGAGCTCCGTCAACACCCCATAGACCCGCCCTTCCGGTGGGTCGAGTGGAACCCCCGCATCATCGATAGTTCCGACGCTGATGTTTCCGGCCGGATGGTTGAGAACCTCCTGATTGTGGAATCGGCCATCGGGAAGCGTCCACCGAACCGCCCAGAACCACTCCACCAAACCTTCGAGCTCTGGCCCCGCTGGGTATCGAGCGAAGTCGACGTGACGCATCATCTCGGCCGGGTCGACGATTCCTCGCGTGTCGACGGGCAGGGGGTTTGGGGACAGGGCGTTTGGGGTATTGGAGAACGAATCCGTCACGATGCCAAGAGTAGTAACGCTTCAAAGGTTGGCGTGATTGTTCAAGCCCTCAACCGCGCCGAATTTCTATGGTTTGCCTATGAGCGAAAACAACGAACCAACACCCGACCAATCGGCGATTGCTGAACCCGGGCATGAACCACTCCCTGTGTTCCCAACGAACGCACCGGCAGTTTTCTGCGATGCCGATACCACCGCGTCGCTGTTCGTGGAGGTGCTCGACCGACTCGCCGCGGTCATCGATGCTGACGACTCGGTCGTGAGCGCCCCCACTGCTTGTGCCGGTTTCAACGTCCGCCAACTGCAGAACCATGTTCTGGGATGGTTGCAGTTCTTCGCCGCCGCCTTAACCGACCCGGCTTCCGCGTCGGACCGGCCCGACCCCGATCTGTTCGAACTCGAAGCAGGTAGCTCTGAACAAGCCAGCTCGATTGTTCGGGCGTGTTCGGCTCGGATCGTCGAAGCCATTGCGGCCGACGTTGCGAGCGAGTTGGTCACCATGTCGTCGTCGCGTATGGCGGGCGATGGCGTGCTCGCAATGGCCCTCGGCGAGTACATGGTGCACGCCTGGGACCTTGCGGTTGCCACCGGACAAAGGTATGAGGCACCCGCTGAGGCAGTCGGCCCGGCTCATGAGTTTCTCTTGGGAATGGTCGCTCCCGAATATCGTGGTCCGGACTCTGGGTTCTTTGACTTTGAAGTTCCTGTCGACGCCGACGCCTCGCCGTTCGACAAATTCCTCGGGTTCGCCGGACGCGATCCCAACTGGACGGCATCGGCCTAGACGTCGATAGTCGGGAGCCACCCGTTCTGATCGCGCTTGACCACCTCGGTGGTGGTGAGCCGCAAAAATTTCAGCACTACCTTTTGCGGAGTCTGATTGGACCCTTGGCGGTGGAGCCGTCAACAACCTGTCCTTTTTGGGTGATGTCGACCTGATCGACAACCACGAGTCGGCGAGCCGCTTGGCGCGCCGGTTCCATGAGGTTGCGCCACTCTTCGCCGTCGAGACCTCGGCGTCGCGCAACCAAACGCGCTGCCTCAGACGGACAAATGGTGGTGCTACTAGAACGTTGGTCGAGCAGTTCCAAGATGGCTGCTTCAAGCTCCGCATCGACGGGTCGAAGCTTGCGTTTGCGACAGGCGTCGCTGCAGTACCGAACCTCGTCCCAATTCTTCGCCCACCTCTTTCGCCACTCGATAGTGCGTCCACACACCGCACAACTCTTCGCATCCTTCACAGCATCCACGTCAATCAAGTCCGGCGAAAAGTAAGAACGCGGGGTCTGACCCCGCGTTCTTACTTTTACTTAGCGGGCGGCGTCTACTACTCGGAAGTGGTTGGTCATTTCGTCGAGTGTGCTCTTGAGATCGGCATCCATTGGTGTGTCGATGGCAGCCAAGGAGTCGGCGAGTTGTGATGCTTTGCTGGCTCCGACGATTGGGATCAGGCCTGCTGGATTCGCAAGAACCCAGGCCATCGCCATCTGCACCATCGTCATTCCGGCGTCGGCGGCCACCTTTTTGAGTTTCTCCACGGTGGCGAACTTCTCGTCGTTCCAGTACCGCTCCTGGTAGCGCCCCGCAGCGCTGCCCCACGTAAACCTTGTGCCGTCGGTGGGTCCCGTCGATTGCTGGTGTTTGCCGCTGAGCATGCCGCCGGCCAAGGGGTTGTAAACCATCACTGACAGGTTCTCGTGCTCGCTCATGGGGATGATGTCGCGCTCGACGTTGCGGAACAAAAGGTTGTAGCGAGGTTGCACCGACTCGTACCGAGCGAGGCCCATCGACGCACTGCGGCCAAGAGCCATCGCCACCTGCCAGGCCGCGTAGTTCGAGCAGCCGATGTAGCGAACCTTGCCGGCCCGAACCACGTCGTCAAGGGTTTGCAGCGTCTCTTCGATCGGTGTGGTCGTGTCGAAAAAGTGGATCTGGTACAGGTCGAGGTAATCGGTTTGAAGCCGAGCCAACGATTCATCGAGCGCTCGCAGAATGTGTTTGCGACTCGCTCCCATATCCCAAGGGTTGGGGCCCATCGGTGCGTAAAACTTGGTGGCCAGAATCACGTCGTCGCGTTTGTTGCCAGCGGTAACCCACCGACCAATGATCTCTTCGGTCAAGCCGGCCAGTTCGCCGTCGTGACCATTGGGGTACATGTTGGCGGTATCGATAAAGGTGATGCCAGCATCGAAAGCCGTATCCAGCATCTCGACCGACGCCGCCTCATCGGCCTGTGTCCCGAACGTCATCGTGCCTAAACACAGCCGCGATACCCGAAGACCAGTACGACCAAGTGGTGTGTGTTCCATCACCCTTGCCTAGGCGCATCTCCACAACTCCACCAAAAACAACTGCACCAAAACGCCGAACTCGTACAGGTTCTGGCTGCCAGAGCGACCGAAACCTGTACGAGTTCGGGCTAACGGGGTTGAACTGGACGAAGTAGGTAGGTCTTGGCGAGGTGGTTCCAGCCGCAGCCTTTGCAGACCTCGACGACGTAGCCGGTGTAGTTGCCGGCTTTTTCGCGTAGCCGTTTCATCTCGGCTTTGGTGGTTATGCACCGGCCTGCCGATGGGAGGCGCGGGCCGAACACGTACGTGACGTGCACCAACTCGTACTCCTCGCAAACCGGGCAATCGTCGCCGGTGGGTGTGCCACAGAACTCGGCGTTGCGATGCAGTTCGGGCTGAGCATCGCAGACCTGATTGCGATCGAGATCGCCGGACCGGTATTCGTTGAGGATCCGAGCCCGCTCGAGTCGGTAGTCGATTTCGCCCGGACCAGAGTCAGCCGTGTCGGCTGGACGGTTGGTACTGAGGCTCATGTCCGACAGGGTAGGCCACTTCGCCCCTTAGAATGGAACGGTGCCCTCCACCGAACCTTCCTGGCATCGATACACCACCTCTTTTCCAGGTGGCCGATACCGACCAACCGACCACGTAGAGCTCGGACCCAACCTCCCCGACGGACTCGACCGTCGCCTGCTTGGCGATGTCACCGACAAACGAGTGCTCGAGCTGGGCACCGGAATGGGCCATAGCGCTGTTGCCATGGCGAAGGCTGGCGCCAAAGTCATCGCCGTCGACCCCGACGCATCGCAGCTCGAACACGCCCGCCAACTGGCCGACGAACACGAGGTTCGCATCGAGCTCCACCAGGGCGATCTGGCCGACCTGGCATTCATCCGCAACGAAAGCATCGACGTGGTCGTCAGTATTCACGCGTTGGCTGCCGAGGCCGATCTGGACCGACCGTTCCGCCAAGCGCACCGGGTACTCAAGGCCGATATGCCTTTTCTCCTGTCACTCCCCCATCCCACCGCCTCACTCGTCGATCACTTCAGCACCGACGAACGCCAGGTCATCCGGGGTTACTTCGAGTCAGCAAAGTTGGGCAGCGGCCCATCAACCACCCATCGTCACCTCATCGGCGACGTCTTTTCTGGTCTCAACCGA
>CALGZB010000071.1 GCA_937934655.1 uncultured Acidimicrobiales bacterium
GAAGTTGAAATCGTGCATGAAGACAATCGTGTAATCCCGGGTGGCCACGGTGAGCGGCACCGGGTTGTCGACCCGAACCCATTCGGACACCACACCTTCGGCGAATACCGCGACCACAGGGTTCTCTGATGAAACGGTGGGCCGAACAAAGACGCGGGCGGTCTGTTCGTCGACTGTGTCGCTAACTGCGCTTGCCGTGCCGTCGATACGGGTGGCTTCGTCGCCATTACCTGCGATGGCCATGCCACCAATTCCGAAGAGTCCAATCACTGCGGCTCCTGCGATGCCTCGTCCGAGGTTCCGGTTGCGGCGTTGTTTGCGTCCCTTGGCCCAAAGCTCATCGAGGTTTGGAAGGCTCACGTCGGGTGCGGGTTCGTCAAGTAGTTCGTTGAGGTCAGACATCTACATATTCCATTTCGAATTCGAGGCCGAGGGCGCCGAGTTCGGCGAGGGCCTTTCGGGTGCGGGTCTTTACCGTCCCTTCCGGAACGTCGAGTGCGGAGGCGGTTTCGGCAACGCTGAAGTCGGCGTAGTAACGGAGTACCACCACCGCCCGAAGGTCATGTGGCAGTTGCAGCAGCGCCTCACGAACGGCGTGGGTTAAGACGGCGAGGTTGCTTCCTTCATCGGAGTCCGATCCGTGCGAGTCGGTTCTGGCTGGCGAAAGAAGGGGTGCCTTCTGAGCCGCTACCGTTTGTCGCCGAAACGTCGACTTGGCCTGGTTCATGGCAACTCGATGCACCCATGCGCCTGGCGCCGTCATCTTGGAGACCTTCTCCCAGTCGCGACAGAGCTTCACAAACGCATCTTGCGCAATGTCCTCGGCCAAACCTTGATTGCCCGTGTAGAGCCTCAGCGCACCGACGATCCGCGGGTATTCCGCAGCGTAGAAGACGCTTAGCTCAGCGGGTGCTGAAGTTGTTGATCTACGAAACATGACACCTCACCAACGTTTCAGACCCGCTCTGGGTTTTTCGATTGACGAATTTCTTTCTCTGGCTCTCTTCTTATCGTCGGGTAAGCCCGTAGGCGCAGAGATTCTGGTTCGTTGCTTCCGTGAATCGTCAGCCATGATCGGGTCGTGACCGACGTGCCTTCCGCCCCGATTCCGGCAACTCCTGCCGCTGGTCGGGCGACTCCTGCAGGCTGGTACGCAGACCCGTGGCAAGTGTCGCCCTGGCGCTGGTGGGACGGCGCAACCTGGACAGCCCACACGGGAGCGGCCGAACAGAAGAAGCCGAAGCTTCCCATGTTTCTGAGCGTTCCTGTTCTGCTGGCACTCATCTTTGTCATCCCTGCCGTTGCGTTTCTTGCCGTCAGTTCCCCGTTGGCTGTGTTGCTCGGACTGGTGCCGCTGCTCATCGTTTTGCCGGTGCTGGGCTGGCTCGACCGGGTAGAACCAGAGCCTCGCTCCTCCAAGATCCACGCCGTGCTCTGGGGAGCTGCCGTCGCGGGCCTCATCTCGGTAATCGTCAACTCAATCGTCGGTGTCACCGCTGGGGAGCGCTGGGCCGCTGTGCTCTCCGCGCCGTTCATCGAGGAACTCAGCAAAGGAGCCGGCCTCATCTGGGCGCTGCGCCGCAAAGAACTCGACAGTGTTGTAGACGGGGTTGCCTACGCCGGCTGGATCGGCCTCGGTTTTGCGGTCATCGAAGACTTCACCTACTTCGCCGCTGCAGCCGATGAAGGATTCCTCTGGCAGACCTTCTTTCTCCGGGCATTCCTCACCCCTTTCGCCCATCCGCTCTTCACCGCGTGGACCGGCCTTGCTGTCGGCCTTGCAGTAAGCCGCGGACGGAAGGTCTTCCCAACAGCGCTTTGGGGATTGCTTCTGGCGATGCTTACTCACGCTGCCTGGAACGGCTCACTCGTTTGGTCCGACGCCACCAAGAACGCCGCAATCGCGGGCGTGGCCGTGGTCCTCTTCATCGCACTGTTTGCAGCCGCGGTGGTGGCGACCATCAAACTTCGGCGGGGCGAGCAGGCCCGTTTCGTCGAAGCGATCCCGTTTCTTGTCGAACGGTATGGCATGCCCGCCGGTGACGTTCAAGTCTTCGGCGATTGGAAGACCCTGCTCACCACGCGCAAGACCCTCGACAAGCCGCGTCGCGCTCAGTTCGACCAGGTACACAGCACGTTGGCCCGTGCCGCTGCGCTCCATAACCGGCCTGGCGACACCGACCCGGTGGACGAAGCGGTACTGCATGCCCAACTTCAAAAGGCACGAGCCGACCAATAGCGCAGCCCGACAATACGGCTGCCGACTACAGTCGGCGACATGTCAAAGCCTGTTGGTCCTTACACGCCCATCGTTCGCGCCGGTGAGTACATCTTCACCTCTGGTCAGATCGGCATTGCCGACGGAGCCTTGGTCGGTGGCGGCGTCGAAGCTGAACTCACCCAAGCCATGGCAAACCTCGCAGCGTTGGTCGAGGGTGAAGGTGCCTCGATGAGCCAGGTCGTGAAGACCACGCTGTTTCTCACCGACATGGCCGACTACGGCGTGGTCAACGACATCTATATTGCAGCGTTCGGCGATCACCGTCCCGCCCGTTCGGCTGTCGCTGTTGCTGCCCTTCCGATCGGTGCCGCCATCGAGGTCGAGGCCGTTCTCTACACCGGCTCCTAACGGGAGGCTCGGCGATGCCCGAAGAGCTTAAGATCGGCAATCTGTTTGGCGGCGAAGCCAAAGGCGGATTGTTGGATATTCCGTATGGACCAGCGGGTGATGTCGACGACGCCGACCTCGTCGTTCTGGGTGCCCCCATCGCTACTCCCTATGCCTCGGTCGGTCCGTATTGTTCTGGCGGACCAGAGGCCATCCGCAACGCTGTTGGATGGCCTGGTATGGGCGAGCACTATGACTTCGACCTCGGGGGCACACTCCTCGACGGTGCGACCGCAGTCGACTGGGGCAACCTGGACTGCAGCGAAACCGACTTCGCCTACAACCGTCAACTCATCGCGAGTCGGGTCTCCCAAGTGCTCGATGCAGGAGCGGTTCCGTTTGTGCTCGGCGGCGATGATTCGATACCGATTCCCATCCTTGCGGCCTATGAAAACCACGGGCCGGTCACCATCCTTCAGCTCGATGCCCACATCGACTGGCGCGACGAGGTGCAAGGCGAACGCAACGGCCTTTCGAGCAACATGCGTCGAGCCTCGGAGATGCCGTGGGTGGAATCAATGGTGCAGATCGGCGCCCGTGGTTCCGGCAGCGCTCGCCCCTCCGATGTGCAAGACGCACTGGACTGGGGCGTGAGCTTCTTCCCGATGCGGGCTATCCGGTCTGGCGGAATGAGGCCAATTGTTGAGGCGATCCCCGAGGGTGCTTCGGTCTACATTGCGCTCGATATCGACGCGCTCGACCCTTCGGTGGTGCCCGGAGTCATCGGCCCTGCCCCCGGGGGGTTTCGGTACGGCGAAGTCGCCGACCTTTTTGAAGCCGTTGCCGCGAAGGCCAAGATCGTGGGCTTTAACATCGCCGAGTTCGCGCCTCAAGCAGACGTTGGCAATCGTGGCGCCTTGGTTGCGGCAAGGCTGACGGCAACCGCGCTGGGTTTCGCGGCCCGACAACGCAGAACGATCTAAGAAACGTTGCTCAGGTAAAGACGTCTCGGCAAGCAGTTTTGCAAGCAAAGACGGAGCGTTAGCTCTCGTCGTCTCCGCTGGTCTCGACCTCGGCCGGACCCGCCCACGGGTTGCTCTGGGCAACTGCGAGCCGCTCGGACGGCAGACCGTCTTCGCCAACGTGGTCGCTATCGACTCCGGTCTTGGCGAGATAGCCAACGATTCCGGCGAGCGCACCAAACGACATGAGAATGCCGACCGGCATAACGATCACCAAGATGATGATGAAAAGGATTGTTCCGACCACAGGTTCACTCTAGCGGTGCAACCGTTCTGGAGCCGACTCGATCGTCAAACTGGCAGCCGTTTCTCTTTTCCACTCACGGCTTCATAACGACTCGGGCCCGTCGTCTGCGGGTTTTGCTCATTCGAACGCAATTCAAGAAAATCGGCTGGTGTGCCGAGAACCCGTTTATGAACATGCGCGGGATGAAGAGCTTCATTGGGGGTGCAGCGATGATGTCGCTGCTAGCGGCTGGGGGAGTGATCGCCCCACCGGCGGACGCTGGCGCTCAGAAATGTATGGGGCGAACGGTGACCCACCCAGGCACACCAGGTGACGATATTCTCCGCGGGACCCCAGGTAACGATGTGTTCCTTGCCGGGAGCGGAAACGACACCATCTACGGCCTCGGCGGAAACGACCGCATCTGTGCCGGACCCGGCGACGACGATGTCCGAGGCGGCCCTGGACGCGACAAAATCAAGGGTGGCTCGGGCGACGATCAGATCCTGGGTGGCAAAGGCCGCGACCGGATCCTCGGAGGCAAGGGCTCCGACATCCTTATCGGCAATGCCGGAAACGACGTGATTAGTGGTGGCCTCGGTATCGACTCATGTGTGGGCGCCGCCAATCCTTCCGACTGCGAACCAATTCCGATGTCGGCCATCGACAAGATGGTCGACCAGATCAACATCCTTCGGGCCAGCGCTGGGCAGCAACCGCTCCGCCACAACATTGCGCTCACCAAGGTGGCAACGGCCTGGAGCCAGCAGCTCGCCGATAGCGGAGAGTTCTTTCATAACCCCAGCTACTCGAAGCAGTACCCTGCCGGGTTCTCAACCTGGGGCGAAAACATCGCCATGAACTACAGCGCCGAGAATGCCCAAGAGTCGCTAAAGAACAGCCCCGGGCACTACGAGAACATGGTGAACCCGCGGTTCACCGATATTGGAATCGGCATCGTCATCAAAGATGGCCGGGTCTACGTCACCCAGAATTTCGGCGGCTAGACGCTCGTATCGGCAATCATCAAACCAAATAGGGGCGCCCTATTCAGTTTGGTTAGCCCGACCAGCGAGACTGGCCAAAGGAGTAACCGACGGAGCGGACGGTTTGGATGAGGTTGGCGTGCTCTTCGCCCATCTTCGAGCGCAAACGCCGCACGTGAACATCGACGGTGCGGGCGCCGCCGTAATAGTCGTAGCCCCAGACCCTTGAGAGAAGGGTTTCGCGGGTAAAGACCTTGCCGGGGTGAGACGACAGAAACTTAAGAAGCTCGTACTCCATATAGGTGAGGTCGAGCGGACGATCGTCGAGCACTGCTTGGTAGGTCTCGATGTTGAGCTTGAGCGGCCCGTACTCGACCACTTCGGCGTGAGTCATGCGCCCGGCTTTGAAGAACACATGGTTCAGTCGAGCTTCGAACTCGCGCGGATGAAACGGCGTCAGCATGAAGTCGTCGAACAAATCGCTTCGGTGTTCGAGCTCGCCGAGCTGTGCTCCACTAATGAGAAGCAAAAGCGGCTCGAGCGGAATGTCGACTTTGCGAAGTGCACGGCAAACAGCAAACGCTCCCGTGGGGTCGGTGTCGGCGACAATAATGGCGCCGCCCCAACCACCGTCGGGTTCATGGTCGGTGAGCTCGGACTCGTTGGCTACAGCCTTCCAGGACCAACCAGAAAGGTCGAGAACCTGGGCCAGTTCGGGCGGGGCGGGGCTTGGGAATATCGCAAGAGGTTCCACTAGTCCAATGCACCTCGATCCCGAGAGCATTGCGGGAAAAGAACGGAAAGATGCGCTACCACGATGGCAAGTACCTCTCGAGCTCGAAGGGGGTTACCTGTCGGTGAAACTCGTTCCACTCGGCACGACGGTTGCGGACGAACCACTCAAAGATGTGGTCGCCAACCGCATCGCGCACCAGATCGGACTTCTCCATCTCGTCGAGCGCCTCGGCCATCGACTTCGGAAGACTATCGATGCCCATCTTGCGACGTTGATCGCCGCTGAGCTCAAAGAGGTTGCCCTGGGCCTCGTCGGGAAGGTCGTAACCCTCGGTGACGCCCTTCATTCCGGCAGCGAGAAGGACCGAGAACGCCAGGTACGGGTTGCAGGAGGGATCGATAGCTCGGTACTCGACTCGAGTTGCGCTTTCTTTGCCGGTCTTGTGAATCGGCACCCGCACGAGCGCCGAGCGGTTGTTGCGGGCCCAAGTGAGATACTGCGGTGCCTCGAACCCGTCGTTGATGCGACGGTAGGAGTTGATGAGCTGGTTCGTGATGGCCGTGATCTCGCGGCCATGAACCAACAGTCCGGCGATGAAACTCTTGCCGGTTTTGGAAAGGCCATGAGGATCGCCAGCGTCGGCGAACGCATTGACGCCGTGCTCGAACAGCGACATATGGGTATGCATGCCGGACCCAGGCACACCATCGAGCGGCTTTGGCATAAACGTGGCGTGGATCCCTTGCTCCATCGCAACCTTCTTCACCACTAAGCGCAGCGTCATGATGTTGTCGGCGCAGTTGAGGGCATCGGTGTATTGCAGGTCGATCTCGTGCTGGCTTGGCCCATCCTCATGGAAGCTGTACTCCACCGGAATCGAAAGCGCCTCGAGCATGTGCAGCGTGGTCTTGCGAAGATTGCTCGACACATCCTCGGTGGTGAGGTCGAAGTAGGAGGCGCGATCGAGCGGGACTGGCTTGCCACCGTCGCGGACCGATTCGTCGAAGTAGAAGAACTCGACCTCGGGGGCGCAGTAGAACTCGAAACCCCGCTCGCGGGCGACACTCAAGTTACGGCGAAGGACCTGACGAGGATCGCCAGCAAAGGGCGTGCCGTCGAGGTTCTCGATGTTGCAGAACATGAGAGCCGACGGTTCGTCATCGCGGGCCCACGGAAGGAGCTCGAAGGAGGTGGCATCGGGGCGGGCCAGGACGTCGGATTCTTGTACCCGACTGAAACCATCGATCGACGAGCCATCGAACTGGAGCCCCTCGGCGAAGATGTTTTCCATCTCGGCCGGCGAAATCGCCACCGACTTGTGCTGCCCCAGAACGTTGGTAAACCACAAACGGATCAGCCGTACGCCGCGCTCCTCGATGGTGCGCAAGACATAATGCTGCTGGCGGCGAAGGCTTTCGTCGCTGGTGCCGCTTGAGTTTGGCGAGGTCGGGAACTCACTTGTCATAGATTGAGTATGACAACAACTGCCGCCCCCGGACAGGGCCGGAAGTACCCGTTCACATGTTGTTCACATTCCTAGGTGCACAAACTGGCTGTTCACAGGGCTGTTCACATTGCGTTCACAATTGGGTAACGCACCAGAAATCGCCCGGATGGAAACTTTGCAACGTCTCACCTAGCGTCTTGCAACAGCCAGGCGCGTAATTTGCGTGAGCGCGATAGCCGCCGATTGGCCGACTACCACCTGTCACAACGATGTGATCGGCAGACATACCCGTGACACATCGTCAATAAGACACATATTAAACAACTGGAGAACGCTCGTATGTACAGAGCTGAATACATCTGGATCGATGGAACCGAACCGACCCGAGAGGTACGTTCGAAGACCAAGATCCTCGCCGATGGCGAAGAACCCGGAATTTGGGGCTTCGATGGATCGAGCACCAACCAGGCAACGGGCGACAACTCTGACGTTGTCCTGCAGCCTGGTTTCACCTGCCCCGACCCAATTCGTGGCGGCGACAACATTCTCGTGATGTGCGAAACCATGCTCACCACCGACATGTCACCGCACCCCACCAACACCCGTGCGCTCGCTCGGGCCGCCGAAGAGAAGTACGGCGACCAAGAGTCATGGTTCGGTCTCGAGCAGGAATACACCCTCATCGATCCCGGCACCGGATGGCCAGCAGGCTTCCCGCCAAACGGCTTCCCCGCGCCGCAGGGTCCGTACTACTGCGGCGTCGGCGCCCTGAAGATTCATGGCCGCGACATGGTCGAAGAGCACACCGATCTTTGCATCGCTGCTGGTCTGAAGATCTCGGGAACCAACGCCGAGGTCATGCCTGGCCAGTGGGAATTCCAGATCGGGCCCGCCGGAACCGTTGAGGTTGGCGACCATCTCTGGATCGCCCGCTACCTGCTTTACCGCGTCGGCGAGAAGTACAACGTGGAGGTATCTATCGATGCCAAGCCAATGAAGGGCGACTGGAACGGCGCCGGCATGCACACCAACTTCTCCACGAAGCTGATGCGCGAAAGCTACGACGCATGCGTTGCCGCTGCTGAATCCCTTGGCGCTCCGGGTATTCCCGAGGCTCACCTTGCGGTATACGGCGCAGGTATCGAGGACCGCCTCACTGGCGCCCACGAGACCCAGCGTTTCGACCAGTACAGCTACGGGGTCTCCGACCGTGGAGCTTCGGTGCGTATTCCATGGCAGGTTGCCAAGGACGGGAAGGGCTACATCGAAGACCGTCGCCCGAACGCCAACGCCGATCCGTACGCCGTGGCTGCGCGCATGACCAACACGATCTGTGGAGCAGCAAGCGCATAGCTAGTTGTTAGTGCACACAGATTTCATGTGATCTTCGAAAGAGGCAGGCGGATCGTTCCGCCTGCCTCTTTCGCGTTTGGCCCGAAACGGGTGGGCTGCAAAGGCCGCCGGCCTCCTAAGGTGTGGTCTATGAGCGATACGCCCCACACCAATGCCGCCAATGTGTTTGGCGATCCAATGATCACCTGCAGCACCGAACCGATGACCGGCTTCTTTCGCGACGGCTGCTGCAACACCGGCCCACAAGACACCGGCATGCATCTGGTTTGCGCCGAAGTCACCGCCGAGTTTCTCGAGTTCAGTAAGGCAGCCGGCAACGACCTGTCGACCCCTATGCCTCAATACGGATTCACCGGCCTTAATCCTGGCGACCGTTGGTGCTTGTGCGTAACCCGTTGGAAAGACGCGTTCGACGCAGGCATGGCGCCGAAGGTGGTTCTTGAGGCTTGTCACCTTTCGACGCTCGAATGGGTGACGCTCGATGAGCTGCGGTCGCACGCAGTCGAGCGATAGCCAATACGCTCGATCCGTGGAAAGTCTTCGCGTAGCGCTCTGCCAAATCAATACGACCGTTGGCGACCTTGTCGGCAACGCCGACCTGGTCCTTCGTGACCTTGCCCGAGCGGAGGAGGCCGGCTGCGATGTAGCGGTGTTCCCCGAGCTCACGATCACCGGGTATCCGCCCGAAGATCTTTTGTTGAAGCCGGGGTTCATCGCCGCAAACAAGGAACAGCTCGATCGAATCGCCGCCGCTACTACCGGTCATTGCGTGGCGGTGGTGGGCTTCGCCGATGGGCACCCCGATGTCTACAACGCTCTTGCGATGATTGCCAACGGACGAGTGGTGGGCACCTACCACAAACGCCATCTCCCAAACTATGGAGTGTTCGACGAACAGCGCACGCTGCGCGCTGGCGACGAACCAATGAACCTGTTTCGCATAGCTGGCATCAACGTCGGCGTTTCGATCTGCGAGGACGCTTGGATTCCAGGCGGTCCGGTTCCACAGTGTTCGGCCGGCGGTGCCCAGATCGTGCTCAACATCAACGGGTCGCCGTATCGCCGTGGAAAGATGGTGGTGCGCGAAGAGGTATTGGCCGAACGAATCTCTGAGGGATCAAGCCCTATCGTTTACGTCAACTTGGTTGGCGGCCAGGACGAGCTGATCTTCGATGGCGGATCGATGGTGGTCGACGACACCGGCGCCGTCATCGCAAAGGCCCGGCAATACGTCGAGGACTTTGTGGTTGTCGACATCCCGGTTGAGGACCCAAAACCAATCGCCACGTCGTTCCCCGTGGTCGAGGTCAGCGCCGAGCCGACCTCTCGCCCCGAGGTGCCAGCCAACGACGTCACCTGGCTCGATCCGATGCCCGAGCTTTACGAGGCGTTACTTCTCGCCACCCACGACTACTTAGCCAAGACGGGCTTCTCCGAAGTGTGCTTTGGCCTGTCGGGCGGAATCGACTCGGCACTGGTGGCCGCAATCGCCGCCGATGCTCTAGGGCCCGAAAACGTTCACGCCGTTTTGATGCCATCGCGGTACTCCAGCGATCACAGCGTTTCCGACGCCGAGGTATTGGCGCAGAACTTCGGCATCGATCACCGCACCATCGCCATCGAACCCGGCCACGCGGCATTTCTCGAAATGCTGGCCCCGTCGTTTGGCGACCGAGAGCCCAACGTCACCGAAGAAAACGTTCAATCGCGCGTGCGTGGCGTGCTGCTCATGGCCCTTGCGAACAAGTTTGGGTGGTTGGTGCTGACAACCGGAAACAAGAGCGAAGCGGCTGTTGGCTACAGCACGCTCTACGGCGATACCGCCGGCGCCTATGCGTGCATCAAAGATGTGTACAAGCTCGACGTCTACCGCTTGGCCACCTACGTCAACGAACGTCACGGTCGCGAGATGATTCCTGTCTCCACCATCACCAAGCCTCCATCGGCCGAGCTTCGTCCCGACCAACGCGACGATCAGTCGCTGCCTCCGTACGAGGAGCTCGACCCGTTGCTCGAGGCGTACATCGAAGGCGACGCCACCGTTGACGAGCTGGTGCAGCGCTTCGACCCCGACACGGTCCGCCGTATCACCCGGCTTGTCGACATCTCTGAATTCAAACGACGGCAAACACCCCTTGGAGCACGGGTAACCGACAAAGGTTTCGGCCGAGATCGCCGACTCCCCATCGTCAACCGCTTCCGCTAAATCGCAACTCCCACCCCAAAACTCCAACTGGTACCGCCAGCGGGGGTCAGAACCCCCAAATCCGGTACCAGTTCGGCTCTTTCTGAACCATTTGGAATGAAAGGGGCCGAAATGCCCTTGTGGGATGTGAAGCTACCCGCCACTATCGGGGTTGCGGATCCTTCCAGTGTGTTGCTCTTGGGATGATCCGGCAATGATTAGAAGTTACGCACTGGTGAAACAGTGCCTAAAACAATGGTCCTTCAGTCGTAACCGAATGGTGTCGACACCGAATTGACTGTAAATTCCACACAAACCAGCGTTCGCGACAGGTACATCGACCTACCTAACCGGTAGAATCTACGTGCTAGTCGACTACGACTCGGGGATTCCCGATGAGTAGTTATTTCAAGCGCCCGCCCCACAACCCAGAAGGTGTCCTTTGGCTAAGGAGCGAGTTGAACGGGACGAGGAAGACCTCGTACGTCTTTACCTCACCGATATTGGGCAGTACCCCCTGCTCACAAAAGACGATGAAGTCCGGCTTGCCCAGGCCATCGAAGCTGGTGCCGAAGCTCGCACCGCTCTCGACGACCCAGAGGCCGAGATCACCGCGCAAAAGCGCCGTGAGTACCAGCGAGCCAAACGCAAGGGTGATGAAGCCGAGCGCACGTTCGTACAGTCAAACCTTCGTCTCGTGGTATCTATCGCCAAGAAGTACCAGGCATCAGGCTTGCCACTGCTCGACCTGATTCAAGAGGGAAACCTCGGGCTTATGCATGCGGTCGAGAAGTTCGACTGGCGCAAGGGCTTTAAGTTCTCCACGTACGCCACATGGTGGATCCGCCAGGCAATTACTCGCGGTATCGCAAACACCGGTCGTACCATCCGTCTCCCAGTTCACGCTGGCGACACCTTGGCTCGACTTCAGAAGGCCCGTTCCCGGCTCGAACTCAAGCTTGGCCGTCCGGCTACCTTGACCGAGCTCTCGACCGAGGTCGAGATGCCAGAGGACAAGGTAACCGAAGCACTTCGCTTCGCTGCCGAACCGCTGTCACTGTCTGAACCACTTCGTGAAGACGGCGACGCCGAACTCGGCGACGTGGTCGAGGACCGTTCGGCCGACTCGCCGTTCGAGGTAGCTGCAACTGCGCTTCTCCCAGAAGAGATCGCCCGTTTGCTTGCTCCACTCGACGAGCGTGAGCGCGAGATTCTGAAGCTTCGCTTTGGTCTCGACCGGGGCGAACCTCGCACCCTCGAAGAGGTTGGCGAACACTTCAGCCTCACTCGTGAGCGCATTCGCCAGATCGAAGCTCGGGCAATGTCCAAGCTGCGTCACCCATCGAGCGACACCGGAGCCCGCGACCTTCTGGCCGTGTAATCCGCTGCAGGCCGGGTCGACGACCTAGCCAAACAAGAACACTAGGAACAGCCGCTCACGCAAGTGGGCGGCTGTTTACGTTTTCGCCCAAACCAACCCCCAGACAAGTCAGCGGACGCGTCCACCTGGCACCAAAACCCCGTTTCGGTGCCAGGTGGAAAACGGGGGGTTTGGTTCCAGGTGGAAATCCCGCTGTTTGGTGCCAGGTGGAAAACGGGGGGTTTGGTTCCAGGCATCGCGTCTCGGCCAACGACTACGTGGGGTTGACGATTGCCCGCGACTCGTTGGCTGCAGCGGCGAAGATGCCTTTGCTCATGAGGCTTGCCTCGGCGTTGCGTCGGGCCTGGTAGATCTCGGAGCGCACTCCATGTGCCTCGACCGATTCGGGCTCGGCGTGCACCGCAATCTCCACCAGGTTGCAGGCCATACGGTGGTCGCCGGCCGTCGATAGCTCGGCTGCCCGAGAAAGTAGGGGAGCGATACCGCCAGCCAACGCGGCAATCTCGGTACCGATCTGATGATGCGGCGCAGGCTTGAGGTTTGCCGGGTTCTGATCCCACCAGCCGCCGTACAGGCGCCAGATGTTGCGCACAACAAACTCGGGCTCGTCATACACGGGTGTCATCCATGGGCGACTCACGACATCTTCGGGAAGCGTCACCGAATGAATGATGGTGTCGAGGGGAATGTTGTTGTTCATCATCTCGACGGTCTCATGAACAAGCGTTTCAAGGGCGGTTGCCAAATCGTCGAGTACCCGGTTGACCCGCTCGGTGCCTTGCACCGGAAGACCGTGTGCCCCAAGAAGGAGATCGGCGTCCATCGCCTGCATCTTGCGAAGCGCCTGGGCCCACTCGCGCGGGAAGCGCTGGACCTTCTGAGGGTTGCCACAGTTGGGGAACACCCAGGTGACGAAGTCGCCAACCACCAGAGCCCGATGTTTCGGAACCCACGCCCACGTGTGATCGTCGGTCTCGCCGCGGTCGTGGTGCAGCTCGAAGTCGAGTCCACCTACCGACAGCGCAAGGTCCTGGTGGTATTCCACGGTGGGCCAGAGTGCATCGGCGGGAAGGAAGCGGGCCTCGCCGCCAATGTCCATCCCCACCGACTTACTGATGCCACCGAACTGGCGATTGTTGATACCCATGTTGAAGCCGTTGGTGTCGTCATATCGACGGAACCGATCGGCGACACGGGCATGGCCGACGACATCGGCAGCTTCATAACCACGGGCGTCGGCATCGGCCTGAAACGCACCACTGCCACCAACGTGATCGATGTGGCCGTGGGTGTAAACGATCGAGTGAACCCGCTCATCGGTCCGGCCTCGCAATGCTTCGACACAGGCGGTGCCGGTACCAGCGCCACTGGTGTCGAAACACACCAGTCCGTCGTCGGTCTTGAACGTGAGGACGTGCGAGAACGACTCGATGATGCTGATGTCATCGGTGATGTCGCTGAGCTCGTTGGTGATGCGATTGGTTCGCTCCGAGGCTTCCCCAGAGTCGAGGATGAGCGACGAGAGTTCAAGAGGGTGGGTGGTCATCCCAGAAACCTATCGGGCCGCTCGGCCCGGCAGTCAACAACGGTCGACCCTCGGGTACTATTTGGCTCCCCAGGGAGGTGTATGAGTACCTGGTGGGCTCCCCCGCCTTCAAAGCGGGTGTGCGGTGCGATCCATCGCAGGCGGGTTCGATTCCCGTCCACCTCCGCCAGGGTGTTCTCGAAATTCAGGGCCAACCATCCTCGAAATTCGAACACGTCTGAAGGAAGCAAGAACTTCCAAACAATGGCGAATGGCGACACGCAACCATGCGAGCGACTATGCCATAACGATCGTTCAAGTTTCCGTTGAGCCTGGTCGATAGAAATTTGACCCCGCCGAAGGAAACCACGAATGTCCATTGAACTCTCGCAAGCGCTGCCGTTAGCAGTCCTCGATGCGCTGCCAAACCCTGTGCTCGTCAAAGATTCAGAAACCCGCTATGTCTGGGTGAATCAGGCATTTGAAGTGCTGTTCGAGGTTGACCGAATCACGCTCGAGGGACGACTCGACATCGACGCATTCCCCCAGCGCCAGGCCGCACAATGCAACGGCGGCGATCTACGGGTTCTCGAGAGCGGCGAGGTCGACGAGGCCGTCGAGACTGTTTTTGATCCGGCGCTCGGACCCCGCGAGACCATCACGAGAAAGAGCCGCATTATCGTCGAGGGTAATCACTACCTCATCGGCGTGATCCACGACATTACCGAAGTCACCGAACAAAACCGCCGCCTTGCTGAGGCAACAGATGTACTGGAGCGCCAGGCCATCGAACTTGAACACGTCGCCGCCACCGACATGTTGACCGGCTGCATGAACCGTCGAGCGTTGTTCTCCTACGCCGACGAGCTGATGGACTCAACGACATCGGTTGGTGTTGTCGCTATTGACCTTGACCATTTCAAGGCCGTCAACGACACGTACGGTCATGAGGCAGGCGATGAGGCACTCCGACATATTGTCGCGACAACCCTCGAAATCATTCGTAGTGATGACGTCATCGCCCGCCGATCGGGCGAGGAATTCATCGTCCTTCTGCCCGGAGCCGACGAAACAAAGACCAATGGAATCGCCGAGAGGATTCGAGCGGCAATTGCTGCGTCCCCGACCGGCTTTGGCTCGAATTCGATCCCACTCACCGCCAGCCTTGGGGTGGTCCACCATGAAGGCAACGAGACTGCCGGGTTCAAGGAACTTCTTCGTTTGGCCGACGAGCGGCTCTACGAAGCGAAGCGTTCCGGTCGCAACATGGCAGTCAGCGCCTAGACCTCAGCGGCCGGTCTCGCAGGACCGGTGAACCTTGTCTTGGCCGGTTCCGGCGTTGCACGAGTCTCGGCCTTTGCCGCCGATGACCTTGTCATTACCATCGCCGCCGGCCACGGTGTCGTTGCCGCCGCCACCGTCGACCCGGTCGTTGCCCGACTCACCTTCGAGCAGGTCGTTGCCGCCGCCACCCTTGAGGTTGTCGTTGCCCAGGCTGCCCCAGAGTACGTCGTTGCCCGCCGAACCCTTCAGCACGTCGTTCCCAGCATCGCCGTAGATGGTGTCGTTGCCTTTGCCGCCGTCGATGACGTCGTTGTCGTCACCGCCACGGAGAAGCAGATCGTCGCCAGACCCGCCAGCGATGCGGTCGCGTCCGCCCTCGCCGAAAAGGATGTCGCGGCCAGCGCCGCCATCAATACGGTCATCGCCTTCGCCAGCGCACACAACATCGTTGCTGCCGAAGGTCGAAACGTCGTCGTTGCCGCCAAAGCTCACCACAACATCGGCGGCGTTGGTGCCGAGAAGAACGTTGTCGCCACCGTTGCCGATAATGGTGGCGCGTCGGCCGTTGCAGTAGATCTCGGCTGCCTGCCGACCAAAGAGATCGAGAATTGCCTGCTCGCCAGGGGCGAAGAACGAGTCTTGAACACTACGGAAGTCTTTGCCGGTGGACCCATGATCGCCGCCGCCCCAAAGCCAGCGCTCGTTATGCCCGTACACATAACCCCACGTGCCAAGCGCTTTGGCTGCTTTCGCATCACTCAGTACATCGGCTGGCGTAACCGGTCGCCCGGGAGCGGCATCGGTCGGGTCGTCGCACCAAGGTGGCTCGATGGCCTCATATCGCATCTCGGCCGCGATGACCGGTTTGGAGGTGCGATCCATCGCGGCCTCAATAATTTCCGCTGCTTCGGATGCGGTGCGGCAATGCGAGGACTGCACCGCGAAGTTGTCGATCCACGGCTCCTTGATGAATTTGAGTACTGCCGAGCGCCATCCCCCGGTGTGATAGCCGGTGGGTTGCATCGATCCAGCGGCCCGAAGCCCGGCCTTCATGTTGGACCAGACCTTTGGGTCCTCGGACATAGAGTCGTTGTCACACCAGTTGTCGCCGCCAAGCATCCACATCGACAATGCCGGGTGCGTGCCGATAGCTTCGCCGAGCTGCTGCCCAAGAAAGCGAGCGTTGCGGCGCTTCAATGGACCCTTATTGAGGAGACATTCGCCGTCCTGGTCGACGATTTCGTTGAGATACGCTGAACCCCAAGCAGCAACCATCACCACCTCAAGCTGGTAGCTCTGCGCAAGATCGAGGATGTCGCGCACATGTTTGGCGTGATTGCCGTTGAGGACCATGTTGCCACTTGCGTTCAGACGAACCGCCCTATCGCCGTTGGCGTTCTTTCCATCAATGCCGTCTTGGTTGAGGTACGACATCCAAACGCCATCGAACCCTTGGCTCGCTACATAGGCAAAATAGGTCTCGGCCTCGGGAAGAGTCGCCCGGTTCGGGAGCTCCCAAGCGGTATCCCAAACAGGGAAGTCAGCCTGGGCGTCTGCCGGCGTCATGCCTGACGGCACAGCAACAAGCGTCGAAAAAACAACAAGGGTCGCGAGAAGCAGCGACATGACGGTTCGTCCGCCGAAAGACATGTTCACGCAACGAACTTAGGTGCACATGGACAACTAGGGGTGAACCCATATTGGGGTTTGGGCGCTCGGCTAGATAAGTCCGTCGTTCTGCGACTCGCGAAGGAACTCGGTACTCGACGCGAACATGCCTTTATAGTCGAAGCCCGGCCCGGCAAAGGTGCGCAGGTAGAGCAGTGAGCGGAGGATGTCCCAGCCAAGGATGGCGACACGCATCTTTTGCTCCTCAGGAGCATCGCTTGCCGCGAAGGAGAACCAGGTTCGGTCATCGCCGACCTTCATGAACTTGTCAGCGGTGCATTGCAGAATGAGTTCGCCAACTTGCGGATTCGCATCGACCCACTCGGCAGTTGCCTGAGCAGCGGCGGCGGAGGTGGGTTCGACGGCAAGTCGCTCCCACAGGTACGCCTTGAATTCGGCACACACCTCATAGGAGATTGCGGTTCGAAGCTCGTCGATCGATTCGAAGTGCCGATACAGACCCGCTGGCGAATAGTTGGCTCGAGTAGCTACCGAACGAACTGAAAGCGAGTCCAACCCTTCTTCGCGAACTTGGGCGAGGGCCGCGGTGACAATGATTGTGTGGGGATCGAGTGACATTGCCTCTATGAACCTGTGGGGGAATCTTGTTCTACCACCACCCACGGTGACCGGCAAAAATCCCTTACTCAATGTGAGACGGGATCGCACACGATGACTCCAGAATCGGGGCGATTGTTAGCGGCGTCCGCTTCGCCAAAAAGCACCTGCGGCGCCAGCTGCAGTGACCATTGCCGCGCCCCCAAGCGCTCGCTTTTTGTTCGATGGTGCATCGGTAGGCATCGCGGCCAGCTCGCGGAAAATTCGAATCGGCCAACCACGAGCTTCGGCGACCCGACGGAGCTCGCGATCGGGGTTTACCACCACGGGATTGCCGACCGCCGAGAGCATCGGCACGTCGGTTGCCGAGTCGCTGTACGCCCACGAGTTGTCGAGGTCGATGTCGTGTATCGCGGCCGACTGACGGATGGCCGTCACCTTGTTCTCGCCGAAGGAGTTGAACGCGACCTCACCGGTGTATCGCCCGTTTTCATCAAGCTTGGCTTTGGTGGCAATGACCTCGTCGATGCCGAGAAACTCGCCGAGCGGCTCGACGATTTCTGACGGCGATGCCGAGACCAGGTAAATGCGATGTCCCTCGGCCCGGTGAAACCCGATTAACTCGAGCGCCTCCTGGTACACGATGGGCTCGACAACCTCGGCCAAGGTTGCGCGCACGAGTCGTTGGATCTCGTCCTTCTCCCAGCCGACTGCCACCCGCAGGGCTGTCTCACGAAACTTCCGGAGTTTCTCGGCGTCGGCTCCGAAACGCCGGAAGAAGAATTGTGCCCACAGCGCTCGTGCTACCAGCCATTTCGACAGATAGCCGGCTCGGTGAAGAGACGGTCCGAACGCGACCAGCGACGCTTTGGCGATCACCGTTTTGTCGAGGTCGAAGAACGCCGCTTGCATGTGTTGAGGATAGGGCTGATCTGGGCTAGCCGGAGCGCGCCGGTTGCGGAACCTGTCGAATCGCTCTAAGTTCGGGCACCTTGACGGCAGGCCGCCGTCCGGACGCCGCAGCTTACGAGCCGGCGATCGCAGCATTACCCGGCCCGTTCTCCCCACTTGCCAGTTGGTTGGCCTCGCTGCTTCCCCGCAGAAACTCGCCTTCTTCGACGACCCGTCTCAGCAGATCGGTCGCGTTGAAGGTCTGCCTTTGTGCAGAACTTTGTTCTCCGGAAGGAGATGGTCATGCTCACTGTTCTTTGGTCGGTAAAGGGCGGCGTTGGGGTCAGCGTTGCGTCGGCGATGTTCGCTCTGACCGCTTCGAAATCTCGACCCTGCCTTCTCGTCGACGCCGGTGGCGATCAGCCAGCCATCCTTGGCACGGCCGAACCCGAAGGTCCAACGCTCAGCCGTTGGATGAGCTCGCCAAGCGACGTCGGCATCGATTCGCTTCGTCGTGTCGAACATCGCGTGGCCGACTCATTCAGCCTCCTTATGGTGGGCGGCGAATTGGCCCACGACCCCGATCGTCTGCTTGTCGCGGCCCGCCTCCTGGCCCAGCCCGACCGGACGGTAGTAGTCGACCTCGGTAACCTCGATAGCGCCCGGGCCCCATCGCATGCGGCGTTCGCCAACGCCGTGCTCGGCGTCGCCGACCAGTCACTGCTCGTCACGACACCGTGTTACCTCGCTCTTCGGCGAGCACAGGGCAACACCGCTCTTCCAACCGGTGTCGTGCTCATCGACCAGCCCGAGCGCGCTCTCCGGCGCTCCGACGTCGAAGCTGCGCTCGGGGTGCCGATCATCTGCACTATTTCGCATTCGGCGTCGCTTGCTCGCACGGTCGACGCGGGGCTTCTGTTGAGTCGTCTTCCCAATGCCCCCCAGCGGGGAATTCGCCGGTGCCTCGATGGGGTGGCGGTATGACGGCCATCGCTGGCGCTCCGCGTGCGGCCGAGGAACTCATCGATGTCGTGCACCGCCGGGTTGTCGAGAACGGGCCTTTGGCGGAGGCTGCCGGTCTTCGCTCGGATATTAGCGTCATCATCGCCGATCTCGATCCGTTGCTCGGAGCACGAGAAGCCGCTGTTGTTGCCTCGCGAGTGCTGGCCCGGATCGACGGCGTTGGTCCACTCCATGAGTTATTCGTCGACCCTGCGGTGACCGACATCATGGTCAACGGTCCCAACGATGTTTGGATCGAACGAAACGGCAGAGTCGAGCGGGCAGACATTGCGTTCGACCGTTCAGCAATCGAGCGGCTGATCGAACGAACTGTGGCGCATTCGGGCCGTCGTGTGGACCCGGGGTCGCCCATGGTCGATTCACGATTGGCCGATGGGTCCCGGGTCAATGTCATCGTGCCGCCTCTTGCGCTAGATGGGCCCTGCGTCACCGTTCGGCGATTCGGAGCAGCAACCGTCGACATCGACACGATGTGTCCGCCGGGAGTCGCCGACCTGCTCCGTTGGGCAGTGGCGGCGCGCATGAACGTGTTGGTGAGCGGCGGAACCGGAGCTGGCAAGACCACGTTCCTCAACGCCCTCGCCGGACAGATTTCGGCCGAAGAGCGGGTTATTACTATCGAGGATTCGGCCGAGTTGCGGCTGCCGGTGGCCCATGTCGTCCGTCTCGAAGCACGACCGGCGAATATCGAAGGTCGCGGTGCGGTGAGCATTCGGGATCTGGTGCGCAACGCGCTGCGAATGAGGCCCGACCGGATCATTGTGGGCGAGGTGCGAGGCCCCGAAGCGCTCGACATGCTGTGGGCGATGAATACCGGGCACGAGGGTTCGCTTTCGACAATCCATGCCAACTCGCCCAGCGACGTTCTTCGCCGGCTCCAAGTGATGGTCCTGGCCGGCGATGCTGGGCTGCCGCTGTGGGCCGCCGACCAACAGATCGGGTCGGCTGTTGACCTTGTGGTGCAGCTTGCCCGGCGCGAGGGGATCCGAAGCGTCATCGATGTGGGCGAAGTCGTTGGTGTCGATGGCCGCTGGGAGTGCCGCTCGCTTCTCGGACAGGAAGGCCTTGTTCGCCTCCCCGAACGGCCAGGCCGGAGCGCCGCCCCGGGCATGGCGCGCATTGAGTGGTGTGCTCAGGCGAAGCATGGGTCACCGTCATGATCGAGCTGTCGGTGGAGAGCCAGGCACTTCTCGTCGTTGCCATCTTGTTCCTTGCAAGTGCGGTGCCTCTTTCTGCTCGACACGTGCCAGAAGATCAGACCGTCAACAAGCCGTTGAAGCAGCAGCTCGACGTTTGGCTTCACCAACGATTGGCGGTCGCCAACCTCGATCAGGTGGCGACCGAACCTTCGTTGGCATGGGGCGGACTCGTTGGCTGTGCCACGTTGAGCGGATGGCTGTTGGCTCGATCTCCAGGAGCGGCAATTGGTTTCGTAGCGGCGCTGGTGGTCCCGGTTGTCGTGGTGCATCTTCGGGGCGATCAGACCGAGGGGCGTATTGAGTCGGCGCTGCCCGACATTCTCGAAGCCGCCGCCCGAAATCTGCGAACCGGAGCGCCTTTGCTTCACGCGCTTGCTCAGGCCTCGGCGGTTGATCGCCAAGCGGGTGGCGAGGCCACTCACCACCAGACCGTTCAACACGACATCGCTGATCTACTTCATGCCGCCTCGAGCGGCGTTGGTGTGGCCGAGTGCTTCGATGATTGGCTCGAGCGGAGGCCCTTCGTATCGGTGCGGACCGTTGTCACCACGATTCACGTGGGCCTAGCCACCGGCGCCGACCTTGCCGCTCCGCTCGAACTTGCGGCCGACGGGCTCCGGTCTCGGGCTTCGTTGCGCTCCGAGGTGGCGGCACTAGCGGCGCAAGCCAAGGCCTCGGTGGTGGTGATCGGGCTGGCGCCGCTTGCCTTTCTCGGGGTTTCGACAGCATCTGGGACCTCGATGGAAATGTTGTTTGGGTCGCCTTTGGGTCTAGTGGCGATGACCCTTGGGCTCGGCCTCGATGTGGTTGGTGTGCTCTGGATGCGTCGAATAATCCGGTCGGTGACCACCTGATGGCGGCCGTCGAATTGGCCTCGATTGTGTGTCTGGCACTCGCGGTGTTCCTGGTGCTCAGTGCCGTGCCGTCGCAACCCAGTCGACGAACTTCGGACAGCGTTGACAAACCGCTGTCGGTGGCCAGTCGGCTCGGTGCGATGCTGCGAAGCAAGGTCGGACTCGAGTCGCCCAACCCCGTTCACGATCGGCTCTGGGGTTACAGCGCTCTTCTATTCGTTCTCGTTGTTGTGCATCCGGCGGTGCCGGTGATTGGGCTGATCGGCATTTGGGGTCAACACATTGCCGGGATTCGTCGAAGCCGAATTTCTCTCGAAGAAGTTGGGTGGGCCGCTGCGCCCGAAGCAGCAAACGTGATGGCGCTCGCCGTTCGGAGTGGCGCCAATGTCTACCAAGCCATCGATGTCGTCGCCCGGCGAATACCCGGGCGGGGCGGAGCAGCCTTTGCCGAAGTGTCCCGCCGACTAGCGATGGGTGTGCTCCTCGAAGAGGCGTTAGATGAGCTGCCCGCTCGGCTCGGCGACGCAGCCGAACCACTTCGTCGGGTACTCCGGCGATGTGTTGCTACCGGTGCCGAATTGGCACCCGCTTTAGAACGGGTGGCCGTCGAGCTCCGAACTCAGCAGCACCAACGCCAGCTCGAGGCCGCACGCCGTCTTCCCGTTCTGTTGTTGTTTCCGCTCGTCACGTGCACGCTTCCGGCCTTTGCATTGCTCACTGTTGTGCCGTTGTTAGTGAGCTCGCTCGCCCGGCTCGCCGGCTAGTGCCATCCACAAATCGCTACCTCCCCCTCTGTCGCTTCCCTCTCATCACCTGCTTGTAGGAGAAATAGTTATGTTGCGTTTCACTGTTCCGGTATCGATTGCCGTGCACGACTGGGTCGACCATCGCGTCGAACAATTCGCGGACCGCCAAGATCGTGGTCAGGCAACCGCCGAGTACGTCCTGTTAATGCTTGGCGCTGCGGCGGTCGCGTTGTTGGTCCTGGCTTGGGCGACCAAGTCGACCAAGATCGGCTCGTTACTGAACAAGGTCATTGACTCGTTGATCGCAAAGGTCACCTGATGGGTCCGTGGAGGGGCAGCGGTTCTCGGATCGCTGCCCCGCTGCGGGATAGGCGAGGTGGCCGACAGCAACGGGCACGACGTAGCGACCGTGGCCAGGCGACGGTTGAGGTAGCGGTGCTTCTGCCCATCCTCGCAATTCTGGTTATCGGGTTGCTGCAGGTGGGTTTGGTCGTGCGGGCCAAAGTGCTCACCGTTCATGCGGCTCGCGAAGCTGCCCGAGCAGCATCGGTAGGCGACGACCCAATTGCAGCGGCCGCTACCAGTGGGCTTGCCCCGCTATCAGTGCAAGTGGCCAACGACGGCGACCGGGTCACTGCGGTTGTTACCTATGTTGATCCGACCGACCTGCCAATCATTGGGGCCGCAATGCCGTCGGTGACTCTCACCTCAGAAGCAACGATGCGGGTCGAAGATTGGCCCGACTAGAGGACCTCGCCTTGGAGGCGACTGGTTATTCGACGGGACGCGGCTTCGGCAGTTGGTCGAGGATCTCGGCCAACAGGGCGACAGCTCCGTCTTTGTCGAGAGGCTCGTTCCCGTTGCCGCACTTCGGTGATTGCACACATGAGGGGCAGCCGGCCGAGCATCCGCAGGAGCGCACCACATTGAGCGTTGCTTCCAAATGTTCTACCGATGCTTCAAAGCCGAGTTCGGCGATGCCAGCACCACCCGGATAGCCGTCGTAGATAAAGAAGGTGGGGTGCCCGGTGTCGGCGTGAAGTGCGATAGATACGCCGCCCACGTCCCAGCGATCGCAGATGGTGAACAGCGGGAGTAGGCCGATTGCCGCATGTTCGATGGCGTGGAGCACGCCCGGGATTCGCCCTTCTACCAATGCAGCGGCTGGAAAGAGCTCGTAGTCGATTTCGTACCAGAACGACCGGGTCACCAGCCTCGATGGGGGAAGGTCGAGCGTTTCGTTGCTGAGGATCTTGCGCGACCGTACCTCTTTGCGTTGGTACCCGGTGACGGTGGTGGTCACTTCTACTTGGCCGAGGCAGAGTCGAACAGCGCCGAGCTCGCGGGTCTCTTCGACCTTCTTGATCGAGATGTCGATGTCGGAGCGCGGCTGGGTGTACTCCTCGCCAGCGTCGCGTTCGACGATGGCTGCTTTGTCGTCGATGTCGAGCTTGGCAACCTTGTACGACTTGCCCTGATGCAGATACACAGCGCCCGGGTGCACGAGGCTGAATGCTCGGCCCTCGTCGACCGTGCCGATGAGCGTGCCGTCGTTGAGGGCAATGCGATACTCGCCCGATGACCCAGAGCGAAGGCTCACTCCTCGGGCCGGAAAGCCGCGACCCGACCAGACAGCGGCGGGGCCTTTGCGCATGTGGCGTAGACGGAACTTGTTGTCGACCACCAGGTCGCGTACGCCGTCGGCGAGGTCGTCGCCCCAGTAGCGCTCGTCGTCGTAGGTGAGTGGTTTCTCGAAAGCGGCCGCCGCAAGATGCGGGCCGAGGATGAAGGGGTTCGAGGTGTTGATGACTGCTGGTTCGGGAGAGCGGGTAAACAGCTCGGTGGGGTGAGCCATCATCCACTGATCGAGCTGATCGTCGCCGGCCACGAGCACGGCAACCGACTCTTCCTGGCTGCGGCCGGCACGGCCGGCCTGCTGCCACATGGACGAAATAGTGCCGGGGAAACCGTTGAGGACACAGGCGTCGAGGCCGCCGACATCCACACCCAACTCGAGTGCCGAGGTAGCGACCACACCTTTCAGTGCGCCACTGAAGAGTTCGGCTTCGATTTCGCGACGCTCGGCGGCGAGGTAGCCGCCTCGATATGGGCGGACCTTGTCGGCGTCTTCGTCGGGAAGGCGGCTAGCGATATCGCCGGCGACGAGTTCAGTTCCCTTTCGGCTGGCGCAGAACGCGATGGTGCGGTGACCGATTCGGATGAGTTCGGCGGCTACCGATGCCGTTTCGGAGTTTGACGATGTTCGGGCTCCGGTGGCTTCGTCGACAACCGGCGGGTTGAGAAGAGCGAATGAGCGTGGGCCGCGAGGCGATGCATCGGTGGTGACTTCAGCAACCGGCAGGCCACACAGATCGGTCGCTAGCTTGCCCGGTTGCCCGATTGTCGCTGAGCAAAAGATGAACTGTGGCTCGGCGCCGTAGGAGCGGCAAACACGAAGCAACCGTCGAAGAATGTGGGCGACGTGGGTTCCGAAGACGCCCCGAAGAACATGGAGTTCGTCGATGACGATGAACCGGAGCCGCATGAGGAAGTCTGCCCATTTGCCGTGGTGGGGGAGGACTCCGTTGTGCAACATCTCGGGGTTGGTGAACACGACGTTGGCGTTCTTGCGAACCCAGGTGCGGTCCTTGGTAGGGGTGTCGCCGTCGTAGGTGGTGCAGGTGACATTTTCGAAACCCTGGGTAGCGAAACCGCGAACCTGATCCTGGGCCAAAGCCTTTGTGGGGAAGAGCGCCAGTGCCGTCCCCGGGCGAATGGGGTCGCCCAGTGCTTCGGCGATAGGTAGCTGGTAACAAAGCGACTTACCCGACGCTGTGCCTGTGGCGATGGCGACGTTCTTGCCATCGCGAATCAGGTCGATCGCCTCAACCTGATGTCGCCACAATCCGGGTACCGCGAGCTTGTCGGCGATGGCTTGGGGCAACGGCTTTGCCAGCTCGGCAGTGTGAGCCGGTCTGGCCGGAAAATGCTTTACATGGACGAGTCGTCCATCCTCTGCAAGCTCGTCGAGCAACGAGTGAAGTGTGCGTTCGAAGCCCCCACTGGGTTCGTTAGGGATCGCTTCAACAAGTGCCACCCCCAGACACTAGAGAACACCAGTGTCATTTACCGACCGGAACCCCCGGATCTGATCGCGTTTAGCCACCTGACGGGTGGCGAAGCGCGAAAATTTCGTTAGAGGTCGTGGAAGAGGTTTTGTGATCGGAAGCCTAGGAGGGGCTTTCGTCCGTAGCCGATGATCTGACCGGTTAGCAGCGCCTTGACGGGATTTGCTCGGCCGAGCGAGACCAGCAGCAGCGCAACTGGTTCGGCGCGAGTGTGGAAGTCGGCTTTGTCGGGTTTGCCCGGTGTGTTGATGGCGGTGTCGCCGGAAATGGTGGTGGTCCAGTGATCGCCGCCGTCGCTGCCGGTGAGGTGGATGTGGATGACGCCGTTGCATTTGCGGGCCACCTCGGCATCGACCACAAACTGGCTTGCGGGAAACAGGCCAGCGAATGCTGCTCGGGCCTGCTCGCCGGAAATTTTCCCTACGCTTCTCGGTTGACCGGTGGCGCCAATGAGATCGAGGTGATGGGCGAGAAGTTCGCTGAGCACCACGCCCCCAGCCTGCTGCGCAGTGAGGTCGTGTTGGTAGAACTTGGCGGGAGCGTCGCCGTCGTCGCCGAGCATGTCGAGGAACGCCTGGAGTTGTGGCACGAGAAGGTCGGCCAACTCCAGGGGGTCGGTAGTACCAACGTCGGCGGCGGTGCCATCGCTGAACTCATCGACCTTGTCGAAGTCCGGGAATGTGATGCCACCGTCTTGGGCTTTCAAGTACATCTGGGGAACGGCGACGATGTGCGCACCGAGTCGGCCGACGTTCCACTCGAGGTTTGGTACAGGCGTATCGGCGCTCACTCCACTGCGTAGCGAGGTAGCGATGGCCTCACCCTTGGCGAGGATCTGAGCCTTTCGCCAAGGCCACGACTTTGGATCGGTTTGGGGTGTCGACGTTGATTGTTGAGACATGTGCCCTAGCTCCGAGTCTTGTGAAGTTCTTCACAAACAACCTTTCACAAGAAACTCGGTAGCGCAAGAAAAAGCTTCTCACCTGCGAAAATCCGACTATTTGGAATCGATGCTCAGCACGTCGGGGATCCAGGTCATGAGGCGCTCGGCGATGTCAGGCATTGCTTTGTCGAGCAGGTGATCTTGGCCCGGCAGGAGGACGAGCTCGCCATGTCCGGCCAGCATCCGAACCATCTCGGACGAGGCATGGGGGAGGATGCGGTCGTTCGTGCCGTGGAAGAAGAGCAGCTCGCGATCGTGCAGAGTTTCGACGGGCTCGCACCCGGCCGATTGGGTTGCGAGCGTCACGACACCCGGAACGAGGTCGGCGTTCATCGAGGCGGCCGACTGGATGGCGACGGCCCCACCAAAGGAGTGCCCGATCAGCACAAATCGGCGGGCACCGCGGCGGGCCACGAGCTGCATCGTGGCCAGCACGTCGAGCACGCATCGGCCGATGTTGTTGGGCTCGCGGTAGCTAACCCGCACCGCAGCGATGTCGATCTTCGCCAGTTGTGTGCCGAGTTCGTGGAACAAGCCGCCGCCGCCAAGCAGTCCGCCCATCGCTCCGCCGCACATGACGACGGCTGGTTCGTGTCCGTCGGCGGGATGAACCAGCAGCGTCAGCAGGCCGGCCATGGTGTACATCTCGTGATGCTCGACGCCGTCGGCGAGGACCACGTGGTCGCCCGCCATGATGCCGAGCTCGTCAAGTGGCGTACTGGGTCCCGGCTCGTTGCTGCTCATGTCGCCTGTTTACACCCAACCGCTCGAACTCCGACACCCAAAACCGCCAACCATCTAGCAACTGGTCGAATAACTGGTCGCTGGGGCGACCAGTTATTCGACCAGTTCGGAGTTAGTGGGGGGTCTTGGGTCTGGGGGTCTTGGGTTAGTGGAAGCGCTTTGGCCAGATTGGGTCTACTTGGTCGAGTACTTCTGCGGTGATCTTGATGAGGTCGGCGTCTGGTTGGCCGAGTGCCCACATTGCGATGGCGGTGTTGGTGGCGGCGTTTGTTGCTGCCGCAACCACAGCGACTTCTTGAAGCTGGTTTGGAGTGAAGCCGGGTTCGGCCATAAAGAGTTCGACGTAGCGGCCGACCCAGCGGTCGTCGGCGCTCCGATGGGTTCCCCGGAGGGAGTCGGTGGCTTGAAGAACCGAAAATGCCGCAAGCACATCGACTTTGGTTTCCTCGATCACCGCAACGATCGATAGGAGGACCCGTCGGGTGAGATTGCGCAGCGACTCGTCGGGCTCTCGTTGGCCGAGTTCGGCTTCAAATTGCTCGAGCCACCGGCGGGGGTGTTCGAAAACCAGATCATCCTTGGTGGGGAAGTGACGGTAGACGGTGCGGCGTGACACGTCGGACGCCTCGGCTACGTCGGTCATCGTTGTGTTGTCGTATCCATCGCGCAGAAAGAGTTCGATGGCGGCGCGCGCGATGTCGTCCTTGGTTTGTTGGTGTCGGCGTTCGGTGAGCTTTGGCACGGTCGCTTCAGGATAGCCCCTGATGTGCAATGTGGCACAAAGATCACTATTGGCACGCTGTGCCGTTTGTGGTTATCTTGTGGGTATGAGCACCGCACAGCAGATCTTTCTCGCTTACGGCACGATCATCCTGATCGTTGGATTCGGGCTCGGCTCGATCCTCGGAATGTTGCGGGCGAAGACCCCATCGATTCGAAACCTGGCCACTGCCCATGTCGAGACGCTGATGCAGGGGTCGATGCACCTCGGTCTTGCCTATGCGGTCGGCGCTACCGAGTTCGACGCAACGGCAGCCACTTGGGGAGCAGTGTTGCTGGCGGTCGGGTCGGCCATGCAGGCAACGGGTGTCACGTTGAACTGGATCACCAAAACCAAAGATCAGTTTGCCGAGAAGTCTCCAGGACTCTTCATTAACTCGGCGAGCACCTTCGTGATCTTCCCGGGCCTCCTCATCACCGCCTACGGCATCCTCACCAATCTCTAGAGATGTTGCCCGCAGACCTACCAGGTCTCCCCGCCCCAGTTCCTTCCACACCAGACAGAACCACCACCAAAGAAGCAGGTACTTTCATGGAAACGTCAAAGCTGATTCGGGTGCTCCTCGTAGTACTCGCTGTTCCCAACCTTTTCGCTGGGCTTTGGGCACTCATCAGCCCGCAGGGTTGGTACGACAACTTCCCGGGCTATTCGCCTGCGTTGATTTCGGCCTACCCGCCATTCAATGAGCATCTCACCGTCGATGGTGGAGCCGGACTCGTCGCCACAGGCATGGCCGCGCTCGTGGGCGCTATCTGGATGCGTCGCGAAGTCATTATCGCCGGCATGATCATCTTGCTTTCGGCCATGATTCCCCACACGTTGTTCCATACGTTCAGCCCGTCGGATGAACTCACCACGAGCGAAGGCATTACCGCTGCCGGTTCACTCGGATTCTCGGTTGCCATTGCGGTCTACGTGCTTGGTCGCCAGATCATTAGCGCCAAGAGTGATGCTGCAACTGGGGCCTAGTCGGTCGCTTCGACCAGAGCAGCAAACGCCTTAAGCTCCATGGCGGTCGGAGCCGTGCCGGTCATGGCTTCGAGGTAGTAGGGCAGATACCCAAGACGCACCTGCATCGGCTCTTGGGTATCGACGGCGAAGTACCCAACTTGGCTGTGGTATAGCAGCCGGGCCCGAACCAGTGCGTCGTCGGCGCCGAATTCGTGGCGGCCGAACATGGTGGTGAGAGCGTCGAGCCGCACGTTGTCGGCGGCTGCGACTCGCTGGGCAATCGTGGCGTCGCGTCGGCTCCAGTCACGAACTGCGAGGTCGAGGAGCGGGTGGAACAGGCTGGGATCAGCCCAACACTCGAAGACGCCAAGGCAGCCGGCCACGATGGTGTCGGATTCTCTGTTGCTTCGATCCACAATCGAGGTGGTGTTGAGATCCCAGAGTGCGAGCAGCTCGTCCCGAAGTTCCGCCGGGTTCTCGAAATACCAATAGAAGCTCGACCGAGATACCGAGAGGCTCTTGGACAACGACAGAACCTTGAGCTGGTCGATGCTCTCGGTGCGGAGCGCCCTGAGAGCGGCGTCGATCCAGTCTTGTCGGGACACCTTGGTGTGCGGTGGTATGGCCGATGCGGCTTCTTTTGTCGTCGAGGATTGGCTCATGGTCAGTCGGGCGCTGCGCCACCCTCACTGGTTCGGCGATCGACAAAGTCCTGCATCGCGGCGCGCACGCCAGCGTCAACCGGTGGAGGCTCAAACTCCTCCAGCACCTTTTTCCATACTGCCGTGGCACGTTCGTCGGTTTGTTTGCTGCCTTCTTCGGTCCACTGCTCGAAGTTGGTTCGGGCAAAGACCACCGGCTCGTAGAAGGCGGTCTCGAAGCGGGTCAGCGTGTGGTCGGTGCCGAAGAAATGGCCACCGGGGCCGACATCGGTAATGGCGTCGAGCGCGAGTTCGGCTTCGTCAACCACCAGGGGCTGGCAGGACTCGGCGATCATCTGGCACATCTCGATATCGATGATGAACTTTTCGTAATTGGCGACGAGGCCGCCTTCTTGCCACCCGGCAGTGTGCAAGATCCAGCTGGCTCCGGCCAAGAAAGCCCCGTAGGTGTTGAGCATTGTCTCCGATGCACCTTGCGCATCGACGGCGTTCGACGCGCTCGACCCTGACGACCGCCAAGGCAGGCCGATATGGCGGGCGAGTTGGCCACTGGCCAGTGCGCCTTTGAATGCTTCGGGTGTACCAAAAGCGGGCGACCCCGACTTCATGTCGACGTTGGACGTGAAGGCGCCATAGAGCACCGGCGCTCCAGGTCGAACGAGTTGCGACAACGTGACTGCCGCCAGAACTTCCATGTGTTGCAGAACTAACGCGCCAGCAAGTGTGACTGGGGCCATCGCCCCCGCAAGGGTGAACGGAGTCATGATGACCGGCTGGCCGAGACGGGCAAAGTCGATGATGCCCATTGACATGGGGATATCGAGCTGGCGCGGCGAGTTGGTATTGATGTTGGTCCAGCACCGCGGCGCCTCGGCGAACTCTTCATCGGTTTCGATGTCGTAGCGAAGCTTCACTAGATCGATGCTGTCGCGGACTCGGCGGCGGCCACGAGAAAATAGGAACGGCACCTTGTCGGTCTCGGTGAGCGTGGCAAACGTCGATTCGAGGTGGCGGATGTTGAGTGGAACATCGTCGGGCTCGACGCAGGGTGCGGTAACTGCCATGACGTCGTAGGACTGGGTGAGCCGCAGGAAGTTCTTCTGGTCGGCGAGGGTCCCAGGCCGACGGCCGCCCTCGCGATCGGAGACGAATGGTGGCCCGCCGACCGGAGCAAGGACCAGGCTGTCGTTGCCGACGTGCACATCATGGGCCGGGTTTGGGGCGTGAAGTTCGTACGCCGACGGAGCAGACGCGAGCGCCTGGCTGATCATGTCCGGGTCGATTCGGATGATCTGGTCGTCATCGAGTGTTGCGCCGCCGGCGACGAAGATGTCGCACGCCTCGTCGAGGAGTACCCGAAGGCCGTGGTCGGCCAGGTAGCGAACCGCTGAGTCGTGAATGTGCGCGACATGATCGTCCGACAGGACTCGAAGTGGCTCGAACGGGTTGACGAGCCGTCGGTGATGAGCGGTGCTGACTTCGGGCCGCGTGCGTTTCGAGCGATCTCGACGGCGAGCCATCAGGAGTCATGGGCTTCGTGGCCGATGTGCATGGGTCGAAAACTAACGGCTCTAGACACTTGTGTCCAGAGCCGAAATCGGCGAAGCTATCGGCAATAAATCCTCTGCTGTATGCAGTGCCGGAAACGGCAGTGAATCAGCCCCAACGCCAGGAGATCTATGCCAACCGAGGCAAACATCGTTGTGATCGGTGCCGGAATCGTCGGTTCCAGCGTCGCCTACCACCTGGCCGACATGGGAGTAGAAGGTGTGGTTGTCGTCGACAAGGGAGACCTCGACGAGAACGACGGTTCAACGTCGCACGCACCCGGCGGGTTGCGCACGCTTACCGCATCGAACTTCTTCACCACACTCGGCGTGGCCAGCCGCGAGGTGTACGACAAACTTCCACTCGCCATTCCCGGTCAGGAGCAGTTCTATCGGGTGGGGATGATCGCCATTGCGAACACCGAGGAGCGCCTCGGAAGTCATCAACGGATGGCCGACATGGGTCTTGCACAACACGTTGAAGCCAACATGGTCTCACCCGCAGAGATCGCCGAAATGGTGCCGCTGGTCGATCCAGCCACCGTCGCCGGCGGCATTCACATTCCGTCGTCTGGAGTGGTTCGCACCAGCCTGCTCGCAACGTCGATGCGCCAGATTGCCGAGGCCACCGGCCGTGCGAAGTTCCACGGTCACACCGAGGTGCTCGACCTCGAGATCGTCGACAACCGAATCACGTCGGTGGTCACCGGAGGCGAACTCGGCACGATCCGTTGCAACCAGGCGATTGTCTGCACCAACATTTGGGCGCCACTGCTTGCCGAAAAGAGTGGCACGCCCATGCCGTTGTTTCCGGGCGAACATCAATACATCTTCACCAGCCCTGTGCCGGCTATTGCCGATATTGCAACGAAAGAGGTCGCGATGCCGGTGTCGACCTTTGACGACCTCTCGATCTACTTCCGCCAGCACGGCGACCACATCGGTATCGGCAGCTACGCCCACGAAGC
>CALGZB010000072.1 GCA_937934655.1 uncultured Acidimicrobiales bacterium
GGCATGGAATCGCACATGATCTCGGCCGAGGAGGCGCACGAGATGGTGCCGTTCCTCGACCCCAAGTTCTTCAAGGGTGCGCTCTTTGACGCCCATGAGGGCCACGTTGACCCAAGTGGCGTTACCCATGCCTACGCCAAAGCTGCACAGATGGCCGGGGCCGAGATCTATAAGAACACGTGGGCGCACGCGATTACCCCGAGCGGCGGTCCCGGCAGCAGTTCAGATGGCCGAGACGGCTGGGATATCCACCTCTACGACACCCAGAACGATGAAGACTTGGGCAGTATTCATTGCGAGCACTTCGTGAACGCCGGCGGATTGTGGGCTCGCGAGGTCGGTCGTATGACCGGGCTCGAGATTCCGATCCTGGCGATGGAACACATGTATATCCTCACCGAGGCGGTTCCTGAACTCGCCGATTGGCGCAAGACGTCACCGCTTCCGGGGTTCCATGTGATGGATCTTGGCGGCGAGATCTATATGCGCGAAGAGGGCGAAGGTCTCCTGCTCGGAACGTACGAACCGAACGGCGTGCCCTGGTCGCCGCACACCACCCCGTGGGATTTCGGTGCGCAACTTCTTCCACCGGATCTCGATCGCATTGCCGCCAACCTCGACTTGGGCTTTCAGCACTTCCCGATCTTCAACGACGTTGGCCTCAAACAAACCATCAACGGGCCCTTCACCTTTGCGCCCGACGGCAACCCGCTGATTGGCCCCGTCAAAGGCCAGCACGGTCACTGGCTGGCGTGCGGCGTGATGGCAGGGCTGAGCCAGGGCGGCGGCGTCGGCCTTTCGATGGCCAACTGGATGACCGATGGCGATCCTGGGTTCGACGTATGGGGCATGGATAACGCTCGATTCGGCGACTGGGCCACCCCTCGCTACACGGCCGCAAAGGTGGTCGAGAACTACGGCCGCCGATTCCGCATCTCCTTTCCCAACGAAGAACTTCCGGCTGGTCGTGGGCACATCAAGAGCCCCATTTACGATCGCCTTGCCGACCGCAACGCGGTGTTCGGCGCTGCGTACGGACTCGAGTATCCGTTGTGGTTCCAAAAGCCGGGTGAAACTCCAGAAGAAGACGTGACTTTTCGCCGCTCCAACGCGTTTCCAGTCGTGGCCGAAGAGGTTGCGACCGTGCGGTCGGCGGTGGGCATGGTGGAAACTACCGGGTACGCCAAGTACGAGTTCACCGGCGTCGATGCTCGCTCTTGGCTCGACGGAATCATGGCCAACAACGTGCCCAAGGTTGGTCGCTTGGCGTTGAGCCCCATGCTCAACGAGCACGGCAAACTCATTGGCGATTTCACCGTGGCCGCGCTGGCCGAGGATCGGTTCATGGTGTTCGGGTCAGGTACAGCCGAGCGCTATCACGAGCGCTGGTTCGTCCAGCACCTTCCAGCCGACGGTACGGTGCACCTCCGCACCTGCGGCAACGAACTCACGGGCCTCTCAATTGCTGGCCCCAACTCGCGGGCACTGCTCGCTGAGCTCTGCGACTTTGATGTGTCCAACGAAGCGCTGCCGTTTCGCGATGTGCGCGAGACCTATGTTGGCGCTGTTCCCGTCATCCTTAGTCGGCTGAGTTTCTCCGGTGACCTTGGTTACGAGATGTGGTGCGCTGCCAGCTACCAAACCCAATTGTTCGACACACTGGTCGAAGCGGGGGAGAAGCACGGTTTGGGCCTGTATGGCCTCCGGGCGCTCGACTCGATGCGCTTCGACAAGGGCTGGGGCGGATGGGCCACCGAGTACCGGCCGATTTATGACCCGTACGAAGCCGGCATGGGCTGGATGGTGAAACTCGACAAAGAGTTCATCGGCCGCGACGCTGCCGCAACGGTGGCCAAGGCCGGTCCGGCTCGCAAGCTCGTGCTGTTCTCAGTTGACCCAGGTGTTGGCGATGCGGCAGCCGACTCGATCGGCGACGAACCGATCTGGCACGACGACAAGGTGGTGGGCTGGATCACTTCAGGCGCCTACGCCCACCACAGCCAACTGTCGATGGCGATGGGCTACGTACCTATCGAGCTCGCCGAAGCAACCGAAGGATTCGAGATCGAGATCGTCGGCGAACGCAAAGCAGCAACCCGCCTGACCGAACCACCCTTTGACCCAACCGGCCAACGAATGCGCAGCTAAAAGTAAGAACGCGGGGTCTGACCCCGCGTTCTTACTTTTACGGGAGGGTTAGGACGCTGGGTCGATCTTGCCCCAGGTTTTGGTGAGGGTGGCTGCCACTTCGAGCAGGGTGGGGTCGAGATTGCCTAGGGCGTCGGCGTAGGGGCCGGCTGCTTCGCGCACGGCGTGTTCGGTGACGGGTTCGTCGCGGTGCAGGAGTTCGAGCAGGCGGGCCTGGTAGGCGGCGAGGTCGGGCAATTCGTTACTCATGGGAGAGTTCCTGGTCGCCAGGGCCGGTGGTGAGGTTTGCGGTGGTGAGATTGGCCACGATGTCGGCAACCTTGATGACGTCGTCGCGGAACGGACCGTGGGTTGCCGGGTCGATCAAGCTTGGGCCCAGTCGCTCATAGACCACGGTTTCGAGGTTGGGGCAGTGTGGAGCGGCCATCGGAAGGAGGTCGAGAACTTCGGTCGGCACCAGATCGTCGTGGGTATCGCGGCGAATGCGGCGATCGGATCGTTCATCCCACGACCCGCCGCTCACGTGGATCTCGGCGACTCGATGCAGCGGATACGAGCTCAGGAGCATGTCGATGGCAAGGCCAAGGTTGATCGACTGGCACCAGAGATTATGTAGATCCAGGACCAGGAAGCCGTCGACGGGGTCGAGCACGGCGTCGAGTAGATCGCCCTGTTTGGAACCATCGTCTGGTCCGAGTGAGGTTGCAAGTTTTTCGAGCCCAACCGGACATCTAGCGGTTTCGGCCAGCAGTCGCATGCGGTCTTGGCCAAGGGCGACAATGTCGGGGTGAAACGGGACCGGTAGCGGTGCCGCGAAGCTAAACCGGCCGGCACCGATGAAACCCATATGTTCAGAGATGCGGTGATAGCGGCGCGTTTGGACCTCGTCGGCGAGTCGTTGGAGCCACCAGCGGTGGTGGGGTGTGAACTCGCCCGACATGACCGAGAACGAAACGCCGTGACCAACGAGGTCGCCGGCTTCGCCGTAGTGACCGAGGAGTTCGTCTACCCAGGGTGGTACTCCATCGCGTCCCCATCCCATATCGAAGCTCCACTCGAGCGTTTCGATGATGCCTTGTTCGAAGAGCGGCAGGCTTGCGGCCGCGAACTGCGCCTCGGGCATGAGAGACAGACCCAACGAAACCATGGCGTTCGGTCAGCCCATTCCGCAGGCGGGGCAGTCGTCCCAGTTGTGTTCGTCGGTATCCCAAGACTCGTAATCGATTGACCCCGGTACCTCGGTATCGAGTTCTTCGATTGCGATCGGAAGGATGTTGGTGGGCTCGTTCTCGGTGTGTTCGAGTGTTGGCGGAGCTGGGGTGTCAGCAGCAGATGGTGTGCTCATGAGGGTGACGGTTCCGATCGTTCCGGCCGATATCGCAGCAGCAGCGAGCAGGCCGAGGGCCTTCTTTGATACCCGGCGGCCGGGGTTGTTCGACTCGTTGAGCGAGGAGACCGGTGTGGTGGTGAGGGGGGAGTTGGTTTCGTTCATGGTAGTGAGACGAACCCAGCACCACCTCCGGTTCCCGGAAATTACTATTCGTTGAGTTTGGCGTTTGCGCGGTTCATCGCGCTGACGATCGCTCGCATTGAAGCGGTGGTGATGTCGGTGTGAACACCACAACCCCAGAGCTCTACGCCGTCGACAACCATCTCGACGTAGGCCACAGCCTGGGCGTCGGCGCCGGTGCCCTTTGAGTGCTCGTGATAGTCGAGCACCCGTAGGTCGAGGTTGAACGAATCGCGGAGGCCCTGAACAAATGCATCGAGCGAACCACCGCCTTCACCCTGAACCACAACCTGCTCGCCAGCGTTGCTGACTCGAGCGGTGAGGAGCGTGCGGTCTTCGCCGCCAGCATTCTGGGCTGCTTCGTACCCGCTGAGCCGGTATGGCTCATCGAGGTCGAGGTAGCGGCTGGCAAACTCGTTGTAGATCTGTGGTCCGGTGATCTCTTTGCCGGTGTCGTCGGTGATCTCTTGAATCGAGCGGGTGAACTCGATCTGCATACGACGAGGAAGGTCGAATTGCTGTTCGATCTTGAGCAGGTACGACACGCCGCCCTTGCCCGACTGGCTGTTGACCCGGACAACATCTTCGTAAGAACGACCGACGTCTTTGGGGTCGATAGGAATGTAGGGAACCTCGAACAGATTGGTTCCTGATGCCTCGAGAGCGTCGAAGCCCTTTTTGATGGCGTCTTGGTGCGATCCGGAGAAGGCGGTGTAGACGAGGTCGCCAACGTAGGGATGCCGCGGGTGCACAGGCAGCTGGTTGCAGTGCTCGGCGATGCGGCGAATCTCGCTGATGTCGAGCATCGGGTCAACACCTTGGCTGAACAGGTTCATAGCCACGTTGACCACATCGACGTTGCCGGTGCGCTCGCCGTTACCGAAAAGCGTGCCCTCGACGCGGTCGGCGCCGGCCATGACACCGAACTCGGCAGCAGCAACGCCGGTTCCGCGGTCGTTGTGCGGGTGCAGGCTAAGGATGATGAGGTCTCGCTTGTCGAGGTTGCGATGCATCCACTCGATCATGTCGGCGTAGATGTTGGCGGTGCTCATCTCGACCGTGGCTGGGAGATTGAGGATGACCTTGCGATCGGGAGTGGGCTCGAAGACGTTGACGACTTCGTCGCAGATGCGCTTTGCGAACGGCAGCTCGGTACCGGTGAACGACTCGGGCGAGTACTCGTAACGAATCGCGGTGTTGGGGATCTCGGATTCGAGGCTCTTACACAGTGCAGCGCCGTCGGTAGCGATCTTGATGATCCCGTCCTCATCGAGGCCGAACACCACTTTGCGCTGCAGCGTCGACGTGGAGTTGTAGAGGTGAACGATGGCTTGTTTGGAGCCGTCGACCGCTTCGTAGGTTCGGCGGATGAGCTCTTCGCGGGCCTGCGTGAGGACCTGAATCGTCACATCGTCGGGGATCGCGCCCTGCTCGATGATCTCGCGCACGAACTGGAAATCGGTGTCTGAGGCCGAAGGAAATCCGACTTCGATCTCTTTGAAGCCCATCTCGACGAGCTTGGTGAACATCTTCCACTTGCGGTCGGGGTCCATGGGCTCGATGAGCGCCTGGTTGCCGTCGCGAAGGTCGACCGAACACCAAAGTGGCGCTTCGGTGATGGTCTTGGTGGGCCAGGTGCGATCGGGAAGATCGACCTGTCCGAAGGGGACGTAGCGGCTGTATGCCATACCACTGGGCTGTTGGATCGAATGGTTGCGATCGTTGCCGTTACTTGAAGTGCTTGAACTACTGCTTTTCGAACTACTGGGTGCTGTCATTGTTAGGTCTCCTCGACTTGTGCTTTTTGCGAAACGAACGAACTCCCGATGACCCTTGAGAAAGAGGTCAGGTCATCGGGTTCGTAAGTCGCAGTGCAAGAAGGAGGTTGTTCAACACGCCGCTAAGCGTAGTTGTATTTGGAGGCCGCGCCTATCCGTAATTAGCCGTGTGCAGGAACATGGTCGAATACGAACATGCCATTGCAGTGCAAGGTTTGGCTCTTCTGGTAGCCGGGTACGCAGCCTTCGCCGTCGACGTAGGTGCCATCCGACCATGCATCTTCGGCTTGGAGCTCGACGCCATCGAACGCCACGTAGTCCACATCGAGGTTGGCGTCGAAGGTGGTGCTGCCGTCCGGCGATGCCGCCCAGAAGTCCGAGGTGAAGGTCACCGACAAGTCGCCGACGAGTGCTGGGTCGACCTCGAACCGGTAGGTGCGCCAGAACCGAGTGGTAGCCGCCTCGCCGATGATGATGTCGCCGACGCGAACCTTAAAGCGTTCCCCACCGAAGTGCCCACGGGCGACAACATCGACCTCACCGTCGGCAAGCAGTGGCAGACCACGTTGGTTTCCATGCGGGTCGATCGGTCGCGACAGGACGCCGGATTCGTCGAGGACGCCAAACACAAACTTTCCACCGCAGCCGAGGAGACTGGATTGCACGAACCCGGGCGAGCAGCCGTTGGGTGGAGCAAAGGCCCCTTCGGAATAGACGAAAGGTGAGTCGGCGGAGATTGGTTGGTCATCAATCGAGAGGTAGTCGACCTCGAGGCTTCGGTCGCCAGTTTTCGTGTCACCGTCATTGGTGAAGACCAGTTCGATTGCGCCGGTGGCCATGGAGGAGAGAGGAGCGTCGATCAACATCCACTCGGTACTGATTTGTCCGGCGAACAGTTCGACGTCGCCAAAGCGCAATGCGGCGGTCTCGGTTCCGGTCGCACCGCGCAGCCGGACCTCGATGCTGGTGGCGCCCTTTGCAGGAACGGCACCGGCACGTGCAGGAGACAGTGTTGCAAGCACTGCTACGAGCAGCGCACAAACGGCGAGCAGTGAAGCAAAAATTGCTGAAGATTGACGGATCATCTTGGCCCTCCTTGAAGAGACGGGTTCCTATCGGACGTAGTCCGAACTACCTAAGCAATAGTCCGAAATACCTACGTGGCGAGGTTCCCGACAGTCCACGAGCCTAAGAAAGAAATGTCTGGGGGATCGATGGTTCTGGCACACTGTGTCGGTGCGCCTCGACATCGAATCGCTGCGAATGTTTCAGGCTGTGGTTTCGACCGGCAGCTTCACTGAAGCCGCCGCGCAACTCAACCTGACGCAGTCTGCTGTGAGCTGGAAGATGAAGCGGCTCGAAGAACGACTCGGCGCTCCGCTGATTTCGCGAGAAGGTCGACAAATTCATCTCACCGAGTTCGGCGACGAGTTGTTACAACACGCCGAGCGGATTGTTGGCGCTCATGACGAAGCGGTGGACAGTCTCTATAAGTCCCAGCTCGAGGGCACGGTAAAGCTCGGCACCAACGACGAGATCGAAGCGAT
>CALGZB010000073.1 GCA_937934655.1 uncultured Acidimicrobiales bacterium
GCGGGGTTCACCCAGCAGGTTGAACGAGTTTGCGTGCTGGAAGATAACGACGCCGCGGGCTTCCTGGTCGTCGGCGGTGGCGAAGGCGTGGTCGAGCCACTCAAGAGCGGCGGCGTTGCGATCGTCGACCTCGGCGTTGCGGCGATCGGGGTCGTCGACCTTGGCGCCGGTGGGGTCATCGGCAAACCACGGCGCAGATCCGTTACGCGAGCCAATGAGGTGCACCGAGGCAAAGACAACGCCCGGTTGTGTCCACAGTTGGTTCTCGACTTGGACCCGCTGATGGATGTCGCGCTGCGTCTGCACCACATACGGGTTCTGTCCGAGCGACCTGGTTGGGTCGGCGTAGAAGACTTCTCGAATCTTGGCTAGCCGTTCGTGGGGGTCGTGACCGCCGGCCGTGAACCGGTGGCAATCGGCCCACTCGTTATCGCCCGGCGTGAACAATAACGGCTTGCGGAACTGGTCGAACTCGGCCTTGATCTGGCCGAAGTAGTCGTCGGTGCATGGTGAGCTACCCGACTTAATGTCGCCCACATGCACTGCAAACTCCACTCGCTTGCGGCGACTGATTTCGCGCCGAAGCGCCGGGAACTCAGCGAGTTGTGCAGCGCTATAGGGCGTGTCGCCGATGACCGCGAAGGCGTAGTTGCGCGGACCGGCCGAGGAAGCAGACTCGACTGAAACGAGAGAGACCGATCCGACACACACGAGGACCGCGATGACGATCCGCGCAAGCTTCGGCATCAGCCGGCTCAGCTTTCGATAATGGTGATCGACTCGATCGTCATGTCCTCAACCGGCGCATCGCCCGGAAGAGTCTCGGTAGCCTCGATGGCGGTAATGGTGTCCATGCCGGCAGTGACCGAACCGAAGCGGGTGTACTGGTCGGGAAGACCCTCGCCGCTTGGGCCGGTAACAACGAAGAACTGGCTGCCGTTGGTGTTGGGGCCGCTATTGGCCATGGCAACAGAACCGAGTTCATAGAACGGCCCTTCGCCACCTTGGGGTTCATCGTTAAAGGAGTAGCCGGGTCCGCCGGTGCCCGGAGGTTCGCCGACAGCGTCGCCGCCCTGAATCATGAATCCTGGGATAACGCGGTGGAAGTTGACGCCCTCGTAGTACCGATAGCGAGCCAAGGTAACGAAGTTGTTGACCGTCACCGGAGCGCGCTGGGTATCGAACTCGATGGTGAAGTTGCCCATGTTGGTGACGACCTCGGCGGTGTAGTCCTTGTCGAGGTCGATACAGAGTGGTTGAGGTCCGTCGAACGCAGTAACCCGCTCGGAGGAACCGTCGGTGGCTGGGCAGTCGCCATCGGCAGGAAAGAGTTCTGCTGGGTCGCCTGCTACTGCAGACTCTTCGAGAGCGACTTCATCGGGTTCGTCGATCGATTCGTCTTCTACGAGTTCGTCGAGCTCATCGGCGGGGATGTCGTCGACGATCCCGCTGTCGTCGGCTGTTGTCACCGGCTCGCTGTCGTCATCGCCGCCGCTGAAGAGGAAGAAGGCTGCGACCAGCACAACAATTGCGCCGATTGCGAGGTACGCCAGGCGCTTGGCCTTGGCCGACTTGTCCTGCATTGCCCGAGCTGCTTCGAGCTCTTCGCGTTGACGAGCCCGGTTCTCTCGTTGACGTTCGCGTTTTTCTGTTGCCATGAACTTCTTAGCCTCCTGCGGCTACTGCAATAACTGCGGCAACCAAGCTCACGATCATCGCGACAACGCAGATGATGGCGACAGCTTTAATGATGGGTGAATTTGGTCCTGCCATGGGTGAAAAACGTACTCCCTTCGCGGCCTAAATCCTCGCCGCTCAGCACTCTCGATGAATTTCGGTGCCGATGGCGGGTTACGACGACGTGAGCGGCTTTACCGTTTCGAGCCGCTGACCGAGATCGTGAAGTTGCTCAGGCGACAGATTGGCGAAGCTCATGCGCAGGAAACCCTGATCAGTCGGGGTGAACGCATCGCCCGGAATGGTCAGGATGTCGTGGTCGGCTATCAGGCGCCGGATGACCGACGACGTCGGTTCATCGCCGAACGGGTGTCGTACCCAACCGAAGTATGCTCCCGACGCTTCAAGCACGAAACCGCCGGGCTCGCTGGCCATGACCGACTCAAACACCTTCTGGGTGGCACCGATGCGACCCACTTGTTCGGCCCGCCATTCCTTCGCGTCGCGGAGCCCAGCGATAACCGCTTCTTGGCCAATGCGAGGCGCACAAATCGCGACGCAGTCGAGCAGCTTCATCGTTTCGACCAGGAGATCGGGATGGCCGACGACGGCGCCCACCCGGTATCCGGGAATCGCAAGGTCCTTCGAGAACGAATGCAGCGTCACGACGTGATCGGCCCACGACTCGTTGGCATACAGCTTATGAGCGGGAGCCTCGGTGCCCCGAAACGACCGGTAGGTCTCGTCGACGATAAGAAGCAGGTCGTTGCGGGCGGCAAAGGCAGCGAAGTCGGCAATCGTTTCGGGCGCCATGATGTAGCCGGTTGGATTACCCGGTGTCACCAACACAATCGCCCGAGTTCGTTCGGTATGTAACGCCTCGGCTTCAGCCACCGTGGGCTCGAGGCCGGTAGCTGGCTCGAGGTGCACGGGGTTGATGCCATCGAGCCGTAGCCACATGTCGTGGTTGAAATAGAACGGTGACGGCAAAATGATCTCATCGCCCGCCTCGGCGATAGTTGAGGCAACCAGACAGAACGCCTGGTTGCAACCGGCCGTAATCAGCACGTTCTCCGGTCCAACAGTGCCGGGGTACTCGTGGGTCAGCTCGGCGGCAAACGCTTCACGAAGCTCGGGTAACCCCTCCTGCGGGCAATACCTGCCGCCATCGGGTTCGTGCGCCGTCGCCGCAATCCGGTCGGCGATGACCGGAGCGGTGGGGTACGAGGGCGCCGCCTGCGACATGTCGAGCAACGGTCGGGTGCCGCTCGCCAACGGAAGAAGCGCAAAGGCAGCACCGATCGGTGAGTGAATCTGGTCGAGAGTCCGGTTGGTGAGGCGCACTCCCGGAGTCTTTCAGAAAGCAATGGTTGGCTACCATCGACCACCGTGGCACTACTCGTTCAAAAGTTTGGCGGCACCTCAGTTGCTGATCCCACAAGGATCCGTGAGGTAGCCGATTGGGTTCGCCGTCGGCGCAAGGCCGGCGACGAAATCGTCCTTGTCGTCAGCGCGATGGGCAAAGAAACCGACGAGCTCTTGCGGCTCGCCGACGCGGTGTCGGGCACCCGCCCTGGCCGCGAGATGGACATGCTCATCACCGCTGGCGAACGCAAGGCAGCAGCGCTGGTATGTATGGCGCTCCACGACGTTGGCGTCGAAGCCGATTCGTTCACCGGGAGCCAGGCCGGGTTCATCACCGATACCAACCACATGAACGCCAAGATCGTCGAGATCCGCCCCGAGCGGGTCAAAGAATCACTGGCTGCTGGTCGAACTCCGGTGCTCGGTGGTTCGCAAGGCATGTCGACCGAACGCGATGTCACCTTTTTGGGTCGTGGCGGATCCGACACCACCGCGGTTGCTATCGCTCACGCTGTTGGCGCCGATGCCTGCGAGCTCTACACCGATGTTTCCGGCGTGTTCACCACCGATCCGCGGGTGGTCGACAACGCCCGCAAGATGAATCACATCTCGTTCGAGGAGCTCCTCGAAATGACCGCAACCGGTTGTCCAAAGCCGGCCATGCGTTCGGTCGAGTTCGCTCGCACCTACGGCGTCAAACTTCATATTCGTTCTGCCTTCACCTGGGAACAGGGAACTTGGGTATCCGAGGAGGATCCCGCAATGGAAAATGCAATCATCTCCGCCGTCACCCACGACACGAGCGAAGCAAAGATCACCGTGTCTGACCTTCCTGACACGCCCGGTATCGCGGCCAAACTGTTCCGCGACCTCGCCGACAACGATGTCAATGTTGACATGATCGTGCAGAACGTTTCGGAGGGCGGCGCCACCGACATCTCCTTCACATCACCTCACGAAGGCTTCGACGCCGCCGTCTCGGTCACCGAAGCCTGCGTGGCCGAACTGGGCTCGGGCATCGTCTCGTCCGACAACGACATCGCCCGAGTCAGCGTGATCGGCGCCGGGATGAAAAGTAACCCCGGTGTGGCGGCAACAATGTTCGAAACCCTCGCAAACGCAGACATCAACATCGAGATGATCTCGACCTCATCGATCCGAGTGAGCTGCGTTGTTCGCGAAGACGACGCCGAGCGCGCCGTGCAAGAACTCCACGCCGCGTTCGAACTCCACAAGCC
>CALGZB010000074.1 GCA_937934655.1 uncultured Acidimicrobiales bacterium
AAGGTAAACAAGAGACAACGCAACACACCCAGGAGTCTGAGCAATGAGCGCGACAGTCCACATTCTCGGCGGTCACCAAAGTGACTTCGCCGTCAACCTCGACAAGACCGGCGGCTCGGTCGAGACAATGGTGCGCGACACTGTGCTCCAGACCGTTGCCAATGCACAGATCGACTTGGCCGACATCGACACCATCCACGTCGGCAACGCCTTTGGCCAGCTCTACACCGGCCAAGGTCACCTCGGCGCTATGCCAGCGACAGTGCTGCCCGAGCTGTGGGGCGTCCCCGCAATGCGACACGAAGCGGCTTGTGCGTCGTCGTCGATGGCGGCGCTGTCGGCGATGGCCGAGATCGAAGCGGGCCGCTACGACTGCGTGCTGGTGCTCGGCGTCGAGCAGGAAAAGACGATGCCTGGGCCCGAAGCCGCAGCCGTGCAAGAGGCCGCCGCTTGGGTTGGCGAGGACACCGAAGGCGCCACCTTCATTTGGCCCGAGACCTTCGATCAGTTGGCCGACGAGTACGACCGCCGTTACGGCATCGACGATATGCACCTTCGGGCCATCGGCGAGCTCAACCTCCGCAACGCCAAACAAAACCCAAACGCGCAGACCAGGGCGTGGGCGCTTTCGGCCGAAACCTGCAGCGCCGACGACGAGGTAAACCCGGTCGTCACCGGAAGGCTTCGCCGCAACGACATCACCCAAATCACCGACGGCGCAGCGGCGCTCATTCTCGTATCCGACCGCTGGTTGGCCGAACGAGGTCGTTCCGCGCAAGCAAAGATCGCCGGCTGGGGACACCGGACGGTCGGACTTGGGCTTCGTCAAAAGCTTGACCGCAACAGCGATTCAACCTTCGTTATGCCGCATGTGAACCAGGCGATCACCGATGCGTTTGGCCGCGCCGGAATCGCAGGAGTCGACGACCTCGACGCCATCGAAACCCATGACTGCATGACGCCGTCGGAGTACATGGCCATCGATCACCTCGGCATCACTGCGCCGGGCGAAAGCTGGAAAGTCATCGAAGACGGTTCGCTCGAGCGCGACGGCCGGATTCCCGTGAACCCAAGCGGCGGACTTATCGGCGGTGGCCACCCGGTGGGCGCAACTGGAGCACTAATGTTGCTCGATGCCACCAAGCAGGTTTCCAATCAGGCCGGCGATTACCAGGTCGACGGCGCCGATCGAGTTGCCACCCTCAACATCGGCGGAAGCACCGCAACCACGGCGTGTTTCATCGTCGAGGGCTCTGCTAGCTAAGCCAGCCACCAGCAACTACGCAGCGTCAGCCTCGACAACCGCCCGAATGCGTTCGAGGGTGGTGGTCATGTTCTCGATGTTGGTTTTGCGACGAAACGGGCCAAGCAGCTTCCAGTAGATCTTGTTGGCCAACGTGTCTTGCAAGGCAAACGACTCGGTGACATCGGTGCCGCCATCGTCGTTGGCCGCAAGCTTGTACGACCACGTGTTCACCCGACTGCCGTTAAGCATCACGGTAAACGTGAACTCGGTTTCAGGCACACACACGTCGACGACGCACTCGGTCCAGTACATCGGGCCACGGCCGTTGCGCTTCACGTGACCACGAAAGTGATTACCTTCGGCGGGACCGGTTGCACCGTTGAGCCATTCGGCTTCCAGAGTTTCGGGGCTGAACTCGCCGGTTCGGGTGATATCGCTCACCAACGCCCAGACCACCTCGGGCGGCGCATTCATTGAAACCGTTACCGACGCACCGAGCCCACCACTACCGAAAGTCATGTGGCCACCGTACTTGGCGATCGATTCCGAACAACCGCGTAGTGGGGAGTCTCAAACCAGGAACATGATACACCTATTTGCACTTCGGCGACCCAGCTGTATCATGTCGAGATGACACGTAGCTGGGCCTCCATGGAAGAGTTCGAAGCGTTTCTCAACGATGGGGGAATCGTCGAAGCACCCGACGACATGCCCGACGAATACCGCGACGCGGTCTTTACGTTCATTGAGATGCACGCCAATAGCGAGCTCATGGGTGGACTCACCGAACGCGACTGGATCCCCAAAACACCGGGCCTTCGCCACAAGATGAGCGTGGTCGCCAAGACCCAGGACGAAATCGGCCACGGCCACCTGCTCTACATGGTGGCCGCCGACATGGGCGTCAAGACTCGCACCGAAATGCTCGAAGACCTCTTCGATGGCAAGAGCCGTTTCCACAATGTGTTCCACTACCAAGCCAAGACCTGGGGCGATCAGGTAGCTATCGCCTTCCTCGTCGACGCCGCAGCGCTGGCGAGCCAACAAGCTGTCTTCAAGAACTGCTCCTACGGGCCATACCGACGCATCCTCAAACGCATCATCAGCGAAGAGGGCTTTCATATGCGGCTCGGCGAAGACCGCATGATGCGCATCGCCAACGGCAGCCAGGTGCAACGCGATCTCTTCCAGGACGCCATCAACCGTTGGTTCTGGCCATCGCTGCAACTGTTCGGGCCAGACTCGAAACCAAACGACAAACTGCTTCGCTGGCACATCAAATCCGAACGCAACGAAGTACTTCGCGATGCTTGGGTTCAGAAGTTCGTGCCGCTTCTCCAAAGCTACGGATTCACGATCCCCGCCCCCGATATGAAGTTCGACGAAACCACCAACCGGTGGGATGTCGGCCCGATCGACTGGGAACCGCTCAAAGCCACACTGGCCCAGGGTGGCCCCGACTCCGCCCGCCGAATCAGCGAAGCCCTCTCCAACTGGCAACAAACGGCTTGGGTCCGAGAAGCGTTGGACGCTCCCGCACCAGAGATTGCGGCGATGACATGAGCACCAAACAACTCATCGACATCGAACCGATCAACGCTGCGGTCGCCTCCGTCGACGACCCCGAGTATCCGGGCCTCTCCATCGTCGACCTCGGACTGGTCGAAACGTGCAACATCACCGACGACGGCCACGTCACCATCGAGCTCGTACCAACCTTCACCGGATGCCCAGCGCTCAACGTGATCGCCGACGATGTTCGCAACGCGGTCGCCGCCATCAACGGCGTCAATGACGTGTCGGTCAACTGGCTGCTCTCCCCCACCTGGACCACCGAACGCGTTTCTGAGGAGGGAAAGGCCGTGCTGGCTGACCAGTTCACCGTGGCCGTACAGATCGGTTCGACCGTGTCTGGCTGCCCCCGATGCGGCGGTCCACTCGCCGATGAATCGATGTTCGGACCAAGCCGTTGCCGGTCGGTGTCGCGATGCGCCGCCTGCACCGAAACTATTGAAGTGATGAGGGCATAACCATGGCCACCTACGAAGTCTTCTTAAAGAAGGACGGCAAAGACGAGTTTCGTCACGCCGGAGCGCTCGACGCCGCCAACGACGAGATCGCCCTCGTTATGGCGCGCGAAAGCTACGCCCGACGCGCCGAAGGCAACCTGATTTGGGTCGCAAACCGCAACAACATCGTCGTCGGCGATGACGCATTCGTCGGGGCCAACACCGACAAACCCCACCGCCACCACGACGGCAAAGCTGTCGCCGCCCGACGCAAACAGCAGCGCGAGGAATCGAACCCAACATGACTGCACTCCGCAACTACCTCCTGACCTTCGCCGACGACGAGCACCTCATGGGCCAGCAACACGTCGAATGGATCGGCGTCGCACCGTTCCTCGAGGAGGACCTCGCCTTCTCCAGCATCGGCCAAGACGAACTCGGCCATGCCGTAATGCTGTACGAACTCGTGCTGGGCCTCGACGACATCGAACCCACCGACACCGCCATCGATGCACTGGCCTACCGCCGATCAGGCGATGAGTACCGGTCGAGCGCGTTTGTTGAATACGGCACCACCGATTGGGCCGAGGCGTTGGTTCGGCACTGGATCTACGACATGGTCGAACAGCTCCGCTGGAACTTGGTGACAGCCTCGTCGTTTACCGCTCTCGCCGTGGTTGCTTCTCGAGCCGAGCGGGAGGAAACCTTCCACCGCCGTCACGCCGATGCCCTCCTCGACAAGCTCTTGGCGACACCCGGCAGCGACGCCTGCGCCCGACTACTCGAAGCGCTCGATGCCTTGGTCCCGATGTTGTCGACCCTGCTCGAACCACCAGCCGAAGAAAGCCAGATACTTAGCGAGGGCGTGGCAAGCGCCTCGCTTGCATCGCTGCATTTGCCGGCCATCACCGCCATCAACGAGCGCTTCGGAACCAACTACGGAACCTCCGATGGAGTGCCCGGAACAGCGCATCGACAAACCCGGTCGGCCGCCTTCGATCCGCTCATGACGCGGATGTGCGAGGTACTCGACCTCGACCCGGAAGCCAGTTGGTGACCAAGGTCCGCCCCAGCGACATCATCGACGACTGGGTCAGCCAGCCCGATATCTCGGCGCGGTCGGTGTTGGTCAGCATCTTTGGCGACACCGTCCTCCCCGTCACGTCGTCGTTCTTTTTGGCGCAGCTCTTCTCGCTCACCGAGGTCTTCGGCTTCAGTCAGCGCCTCGTGCGAACGTCGATGTTTCGCCTCAGCGCCGAGGACTGGTTCACCAGCGAGCGGGTGGGCCGCCAAAGCAGATACACGGCAACCCATCTAGCAATCAGCGAGTCCGAACAAGCATCGGAGCGCATCTACGGCTCGGTTTCTGGCGACTGGACCGAGACTCCCTGGACACTGACGCTGCTCGACCCAGCCCTCTCTTCGGTGGATCGAGACGACACGGTCAAACATCTCACTTGGAATGGCTTCTTCCGAGTTGGGCAGGATCTGCTGGGCTCACCCGTGGTCACACCTGGCGACCTCGAAGGGCTCTCCGATTTACTTCCAGACGGCGCGATTCGAGCCGTAGTCACCGGCCGTTTCGAAGACCTCGGAACGCTTCTCACCGACGGCTTCTTCTCGCAAGGCTTCGACACCGAGGTCATCGAACTCGATTACAAGGCGGTACTCAGCCGATACCTGCCCCTCGCCGATCAGGCAGAACAGATTGCCAACGGTTCGATCACCGGTGACGAAGCCTTCGCACTGCGCACGATGTTGGTGCACGACCTACGCCGCATCAAACTTCGATCTCCGGACCTGCCGGCGTCGCTTCATTCCCCCAACTGGGCTGGCGTACAGGCCCACGAGCTGGCCTGCGAGCTCTATCCGGCGCTCAGCACGTGCGCGGCCTCGACGCTCGGCAAACAACTCGGAATCGACTACCCCAAACGGTTTGATAAACGGTTCGCCGGGTAGCAATACCCTTGTCGTGTGGCGGGT
>CALGZB010000075.1 GCA_937934655.1 uncultured Acidimicrobiales bacterium
TGACCGCATCGAGCACGTGCGGGAATGAGCCCTTGGCCTTGCCATGGGCCACGAGAGCTTTGACGTCCTTCGGGAAGCAGGAGCCGCCGAAACCGGGGCCGGCCATCACGTAGGTAAGGAACGACGGATTCAGACGTCCGCCATCATCGAGGATCGGGTTGAAGCGGTGATCGAGGTGCACACCCTTCATGACCTCGACGACGTCGACGCCAACGGCGCTTGAAATGTTGCCGATCTCGTTGGCAAAGGAAATAAGCGTGGCCAACAGCGAGTTGGCCGTGTACTTGATCATCTCGGCGGTGCGAGGGGTGGTGGTCATCTTGTCGACGTCGGCAAATGGCGCATACATCTCTTGCATGACACCAAGGGTGCGCTCGTCGATTCCACCCATGACGATGCGGTCGGGATCCATGAAGTCAGGAATCGCCACGCCTTCACGCAGGAACTCGGGGTTCATGCCAACACCAAAGTCGACGCCTGCGGTCTTGCCGGAAGCCTCTTCGAGGAGCGGCAACACAACATCTTCGGTGGTGCCTGGCACCACGGTGCTCTTAACGATCACCACGTGGTAGTCGTCCTTTTCGGCAAGTACCTCGCCGATCTGGGTGGCAACCGCACGGATGTATTGCAGGTCGATCTCGTCGCCCTTGTACGGCGTACCCACGGCGATTAGCGACACCGAGCTGTCCATCACCGCAGCCCGAAGGTCGCCGGTGGCGTTCAGGCTGGTGCCCACATGTTCGGCCATGAGTTCGGGCAGGCCGTCCTCATGGATCGGCGGAATACCGTTGTTGATATCGGTGACCCGCTGGGGGTTGATATCGACGCAGGCCACGGTGTGGCCCTTGGCAGCCAGGCATGCGCCTGACACGAGTCCGACGTAGCCGGTTCCTACAACAGAGATCTTCATGATGTTTGCCTTGAACGTTTTGAGGTGCGTGTGCGGGGTGATTGGGGAAGCCATGTCTTCGGAGAAGACGCGGCGGGAGACGTGCTAGCGGTTGCCCGAGTACCAAGCGAGGGATCGTTCGATTCCCTCTTCGAAGGTCACCTTGGGTTCATAGCCGAGCTCTTCGCGAGCTTTGGCAATGATGGGACAACGACGGTTGGGGTTGTCGGTGAGGTATTCGGGGTCATCGCTGACGCCACGGACGACTTCGCCGGTCCAGCCGTGTTGCTCGGTTCCGAGCTTGGCGACAGTATCGGCAAGGTACGACATCGAGATTTCAGGATCTTCGGTTCCGATGTTGTACGCCTCGCCGGGGCGACCACGGAACAAGATGCGGTAGTAGCCGGCGATGGAGTCGGAGATGTAGCAGAAGGTTCGGGTGGCCGAACCGTCGCTGAGCAACACGATGTCTTCATCGTTAAAGATGTTGCGAGCGAAGTCGGGTAGAACTCGACCATCGTTGATGTTGAGACCGGGTCCGTAGTTGTTGAACGGACGGGCGGTAACGATGGGCAGGCCGTGCTGCGCTGCGAAATTCACAGCAAGGGTTTCGCCGTACCGCTTCGACTCGTCGTAACAAGCTCGAGGGCCGGTGCAGGACACGTTGCCTCGGTAGGTCTCGGGCGTCGGGATGTTGTCGGGGTCAGGATCGCCGTAGATCTCAGAGGTCGAGTAGAAGAGGAAACTCTCGAGAGGTTTACCCTTCTCGGCCTGCGACTTTGCGTATTCGAGCAGGTGACGGAAACCAACAACGTTGGCGTCCATCGTTTCGATTGGGTACTCGCGGTAGAAGATCGGTGATGCGATCGAGGCAGCGTGGATCAGGAAGTCTACGTCGCCCATCTCGGCCGGAGGCGGCTCGATGATGTCGTGCTTGACAAGTGTGAGCGCTGGATCGGATTCGAGGTCCTTCAACCACTCGGGAAGCCCACGAGCAAAGTTGTCATAGACAACGAGATCGACAGCGTCGCCCTCGTTGTGGTGTTCATTCCAATGCAGGACGCCTTTCACCAGGTAGTACCCGAGGAAACCGGCACCGCCGGTAATAAGAAGGCGTTTGCCTGCGAGTCGCGGAAAGTCTTCGGCCAGGTCGGCGGAAAGGTTCTCGAGGTCGCTAAACACGACATCTTCTGCGGTCATCGGTGAGGTGACGTTCACGGGAAACGCATCTCCTAAGAGTTGGGGATTAATGGGGAAAGTGGTCTTGGGGATTACAAGACTCAGTCTCCATCGGCCGATTGCCCGATGAACTAAACCCTGCGATACCCGCAATTCGTTGGGGTCGTTCGCCGAGGTCTACACATCCGGCGACGCACCTCAACCTAGAGCGCCGTAACGCCGGTCGGGTGGCACGCCCATTTGAGGGTTCGGCCGAAGATTCCCCACACTCTCTTCTCAACTCAACCGGTCAACTGGCCGTTATGTTTTGTATATGGGTATTTGGAATCGAATGAACCGTCGTGCCGCTGAAGTCGGCGAAGCAAAGATCGCAGTTGTTGGTGCCGGATATGTAGGCACCTCGATTGTGAACCAGCTGGTGCGTGCACCCGCTATGCGTCCCGCACTGGTGGTGAACCGCACCCCTGATCGTGCCATCGAGGCCTACAAGCTCGCTGGATTCTCCGCCGACGATGTGGTCGTCAGCAATAATGTTGGCGAACTCGCCGACGCGATCAATGCTGGCAAGCCTGCCTACACCGAGTCCTATGAGCCGGTTGCGAGCTTGCCAATCGACATCATGGTCGAGGCCACCGGAGCGCTCGACTACGGTGCCCGCGCCATCTTGGCCAGCCTCGATGCCGGCCAGGACGTCGTCTCGTTCAACGCCGAGATCGACGGACTTCTTGCCTACACGTTCCATGAACGGGCCAAGGCCAGCGGCGCCGTCTACTCCATCGCCGATGGTGATCAGCCCGGCGTGATTCTTCGCGTCATGCAAGACATCGCCGGTTGGGGCTTCCACCCCACCGTCGCTCTCAACTGCAAGCGCCACCTCAACGTGCACCAAACCCCAGACTCGGGTGCAGCGTTCAGTGAACGAGACAAGACCAGCGCCATCATGACCACGTCGTTCGGCGACGGAACCAAGATGCAGGTCGAGATGGCGGTAGTAGCAAACGCCACCGGCATGATCCCCGACGTCCGCGGCATGCACGGCATCCGCACCATGGTCGAAAAGGCCGCAGTCGATATTCCTGCTGCCATCACCTCAGCCAAAATGGACGGCCCCGGAGTTGTCGACTTCACCCATGAGGGCGATTTCGCCGCTGGTATTGGCGTCGTCGCCCGCCACGAAACCCATGACCTCATCGAAACACCGATGCGTTTTTACAAAATGGGCGACGGTCCTGACTACTTCTTCTTCCGTCCGTTCCACCTCGTCCACCTTGAACTTCCGCTGACTCTGGCCGACGTGATTCTCGACCACGAACCTCTCGCTACCGTCGACGCTCCTCACGTGAGCGAAGTTGTTGCCATGGCGAAGAAAGACCTCACCCCGGGCGAAGAACTCGACTGCATCGGCGGCTTCACCGCTTACGGTTTGGTCGATACCGCCCAGAATGCTGCGGGTTACTTGCCAATCGGTCTCGTGCAATACGCCAAGGTCACCGGCGCAATGAGCCAAGACGATCCAATCTCGCTCGACAATGTCGAACTCGATGAATCGGTGGACGTCGTGAAGCTCTGGCGCGCACAGCTCGAAATGAGCTGAAGATGAACTTTATCGAAACTCCCCTTGCCGGCGCTTTCGTCGTCGAACTCGAACCAATCACTGATGACCGCGGATTCTTCGGCCGTGCCTGGTGCCGTGAAGAGTTCGAGGCACACGGCCTGGTATCGACCATCGAACAGATGAACCTGTCGAACAACCTCACCCGCGGAACTTTCCGCGGTCTCCATTGGCAAGACCCGCCGCACGAAGAAATCAAGTTCTTTCGGTGCGTGAAAGGCGCGACGTTTAACACCATCGTCGATATGCGCCCCGACTCCCCCACCTATACCAAGTGGTTTGGTGTGGAACTTTCGGTCGAGAACCATAAGGCGCTGTATGTGCCCGGCCAATTCGCCAACGGCTACCTTGCGCTCACCGACGACGCCGAAGCGCTGTACACGGTCAGCCGGCCCTACACCCCCGGCGTCGAGCGTGGACTGCGAGTCGACGACCCTGCCCTAGGAATCGAGCTGCCCATCGAGATCACCTCGATGAGCGACAAAGACAAAGCCTGGGACCTGCTGTAACTCTGGGTCTCTCCGCGCCGGTTTCGCCTGCGGCGAAGCCCTAACCGAGTTACTCCGTAACTCGCGTCCCGCACACGGGTAAGTCACGCGCCGCTCGCCCTCCGCCCGGTCCGGGCCGACCCCACGCGCTAACCCTCAGGTACAGCGCACTTCAACCTCCGCCCGCTCTGGGCCGACCCGACGCGCGCGCTAAGCCATAGCTCCTCTCTGTGTCTCCACCTGGCACCAAACCATCTGTTTGGTGCCAGGTGGAAAACCGGCAGTTTGGTTCCAGGCACCGCCTTAGGAACCGCCTTTAGAGCGCCTTTGTGTGCCTCCACCTGGCACCGAACCCCCTGTTTGGTGCCAGGTGGAAAACTGCGGGTTTAGTGCCAGGTGGAAAACTTCGGGTTTGGTGCCAGGTGGAAAACCGCACGTTTGGTTCCAGGCACCGCGGCTGACA
>CALGZB010000076.1 GCA_937934655.1 uncultured Acidimicrobiales bacterium
ACGTATGTCGATGAGTTCGCCCCGAACCCGAGTCTGGTACCGACCAGCTAGGGCCACCTCGAAGAATTTCGTTCTCTTTGAAACCAAGCGGGGATGCCGGCGCATCTCACTGGTACGACAATTCGAAGGAACGCCATGAACTACCCGTCTTCCCGCTCCCATCGCACAACAACCGCACGTCGCGCTTGGAGTGGCTTGCTTCTTTGCTGCGCGGTATTTATTGGAGCAGCTTGTTCTTCGAACGGGAGCGAGACGGCCGCTCCGGCGACTGATGACTCCTCGACTGCTTCAGCCTCTGAACAGGCAGCGTTGGTCAACTTCACCGGAGGCGACTATCCCGATGTCGGAACGTTCTGCGCTGCGGTGGTTCATCTCGGTACAACTATTGAGGCCAGCGGCGACTCCGATGTGGAGCAACTGCACTGGCACGCCGAGACGATCCTGGAGCGAATGCCCGACGATGCACGGGAAGAGACCGTCGGGTACTTCGAAGCCTTTGCGGAGCTCTCCCGGCTGAACGCCGAGCACACCGATGGCAGTGCCCAGCCGGAGAAGCTTGAGGTGGCTCGTCGCTGGATCGCCGAAGACATCATTTTGGTCAGCGCCTTGCTCACCACCGATTGCAGCCCAGTAGGGCCAGTACGCGATGACTACGAATTCAACCGCCGACTTCAGTTGCTCATTAGCAACAGTCTCGACCTTCGAGATGCCTTTGAGGCCACCGGCGACCAGATCGAAGATCTCAACTCCTGACCCGGGTGGCCCACCCGTCTTCGCCAATCTTCAAGACAAGGTCTTCAAGACAAGGTCTTTAAGATGGGCGATAGCCCGTCAGAAATTCGAGCAGCACATCGACAGCAGCCGGGAACCGGTGCAGCGGCGGACGCCCAAAGCCGATCATGATGCCTCGATGCGCGGCATTGGCCGGGTCGATATGGCAAATACCGAGCCCGACAAGCCCGATATCGAGCTCGCCCGCTGCGGCGACCAGCGCTTCCTCGTCAACCTCAGGGTCGACAATGCGGGCTGTCAGGTGGAGTCCGGCAGGGTGATCGACCACCGCTAGCCAAGGGACTTCGTCGGCGAGACGAGCCACCACTACTTCCCGTCGCTCTCGATAGTTGGCTCGCATGCTTCGCAAATGGCGGTCCAGCGAGCCACTTTCGATGAAGTCAGCGAGGGCCAGCTGGTCGACGGTTGAAACCCCGGCCTTTATGAAGATGTGCTTCTGCACATCTCGCCGCAGCGCCTCGGGAAGCACCAACCAGGCCAGCCGCAAACCGGGCGCCACCGTCTTGCTTGCCGTACCGGCGTAGATGACACGATCTGGGGCCAGTCCTTGAAGGGCACCGATTGGTTTCCGGTCGTAGCGAAACTCGCCGTCGTAATCGTCTTCGATGATCCATGCTCCCGAGGATCGAGACCACGCCACGAGCTGGTTTCTTCGATCTGCAGAAAGGGTCGTGCCAACGGGATGCTGATGAGCAGGAGTAACGAGGAAGGCGTCGACGTCGAGCCCCTCCAAAGAATCGATGACGGCTCCATCATTGTCGACCGGAACCGGAATGACCTCTAGGCCGGCCAGCTCAAGAATGTGGCGATGCAGAAACAGCATCGGGTCCTCGACGGCGATACGTCCGCGACGCCTTGCGAAGAGTTCGCCGAGAAATCCGAGCGCTGCAGCAAACCCGCCGACAACGCTGATGGCGTCCGACTCGCAGACAACCCCGCGTGTGCGGGACAAATGGTGGGCGAGAGCGTTGCGAAGTTCGACTCTCCCGCGTGGGTCGGTGTACCCAAAAACGTCATCGGGCGCTTCGACCAGAATTCGCCGCACCGAGCTCAGCCATGCCCTCCGAGGGAACGCGTCGGTGGCGGGTTCTCCTGGCCGAAAGTCGTACAGCGGCGCAGTCCAAAACGGATGCTGCACGGCGGCTGGGGCGGTAGGGAACTGGACGGCGGCGACCGTGGTGGCGCTTCCTTGCCGAGCGATGAAAAATCCCTCGGCAACGAGTTGTCCGTATGCGGCAACGACGGTTGCACGTGAGAATCCAAGGTCGGCGGCAAGGGTCCGAGACGAAGGAAGTGTTGCTCCAGCAATCAGACGTCCGCTCCGTATCGCCTCCCGGAGCGCGGACTCGAGCGCGACACGACGACCGAGTGACGTGTCGAGGTGTAGTTGCAAGTCGGTCAATGTTCTCTCGGAGTTCTCTCGGATCTTTCACTTCTCTTCAGGAACGCCAGAAGAAGTGGTCAGTTTTTTGCCAGTCAAGTGGTCTGGTTTTGCAGTCCAGTTCATCGTAGGCTTTGGGGCATGACGAGGAAAGTGTTCATCGCAGGCGGCACCGGAGTGTTGGGAAGGCGGGTTGTCCCTCTTCTTCTCGCTGCGGGCCACGACGTCACCATGAACGTGCGCAACGACGACGCAGGAGAAGTCGCCAGCAAGGCGGGCGCCAAGCCTCTGACCGTCGACCTGTTCGATAAGGCGGCGGTGGGCGAGGCAACTCAAGGGTGCGATGCGGTCGTGAACATCGCGACGGCCATCCCCACGGGCGCGGCAGCCGGCCTGAAGAGGGGGTGGGCGCTCAACGACCGCCTCCGAACCGAAGCTGCGCAAAACCTCGCTGCAGCAACACCCGCAGGCGCCCAGTATGTCGGCGAGTCCCTGACCTTCCCGTACGTCGACTCAGCCGACCGGTGGATCGACGAGGCGACCGAGCGAACCTACAGCAGCGCCACAGAATCGATAAAGGCAACCGAGGCGGCCGCCGCCGCAGCCTCCGGTGCGAGCCTTCGGTTCGGGATGTTTTGGGCTGAGGACAGCGCCCACAACGCGCAACTTCTTGCCTTTGCCCGGCGCGGCATCTTTGCCTTGCCTGGTAACGCCGAGGCCTATTCGTCCTGGATTCACGTCGACGACGCCGCAGCCGCCGTGGTCGCGGCGCTCGATGCGCCTCCGGGTGTCTACAACGTGGCCGAACCGGATCCGGTGCGGAGGGTGGACCATATGGCAGCCGTCGCCGCGGCGCTCGGCAAGAGTCGCCTTCGCGGACTGCCACCACTGGTCGTCAAACTTGGCGGGCCACCGGTCGAAGCCCTGGCACGCTCACAACGAATCTCGTCAGCGGCACTCGGCAATTCAGTCTCGTGGGAAGCCCAACACAAGATCGTCGACACCTGGGACTGAACCTTGCACGGTCAACCACCTGCACGCGAGCGGCGGAATCTAGGAGAGTAGCGATGGACGAGTGCGTCCCACGACCCGTTCGACCACGGCAGCCGGGAGCCCGGCTCTGCGAGCGAGGGTTTCAGCGTTGAGCTGTGCCAGCTCGGATGCCTTGGCAAGGTACGACGGCTCGGGAAGTGGAAGATCGTCAGCGCCCGGTTCGACCATTTGCCAACCGTTGGCGCTGCGCTGCTTCATGGCTCGCCGATAGGTGCCCGGATCGATCTTGCCGAGCTGCTTCGCCCGACGCACCAGTGCCGCCATCGAGAGTCCCCATCGACGCTTCAGCAGGAGGTACTGCTGCCAGTCGATGTCGTCGGGAAGCTCCTCGGAGAGCGCCTCCCAGGGGCCGAGAAAGGCCGCGGCGAATCGGTGCGCCTGCTCCTCGATGCCCCTCGTCCCCGGTTGGTGCAGGGTCCCTTGGTGCATCACCAAGTGGCCGAGCTCATGGGCAAGGTTGAAGTTGTCGCGGTCCCACACCGATCCGTCCGCTCCATCAAGAACGACGGCGGGCAGGTCATTGACGATTGCCGAATAGGCATCGATGTCGGCATCGGTCTCGGGGTCGCGCACGACAGTGACGCCCCCTTTCTCGATCACCTCAAGGACTGAGCTGCCGAGAGGCTCGAGTGGAGCGATTCCAAACGCAGCGCGGGTTTGTTCAGCTGCGTGTTCGATATCGGTTGCCACGAGACCCATCGGAGCATCGGGGTCAATAGGTATCGACAGTTTGAACGGTTCAGGGAAATCGACTTCCTGTCGAAGGATCGTCGCAACGTCCACGATGGCGTACACGAACTGTTCGGCTTTTCGTTGCTCTCGTTTGGAGGTCCGCCGGAGGTGCCGAAACTGCGGCTCGAGTGCGATTGTCCGCTGAGGTCGCTGGGCAAATGCCGACGCCTCGACGCTGTAGATAAGCGCCAAGCGAGCCAAATTCGTCGCCGACGGCGTGGTGGCGCCATTCTCCGCCTGGCTAAGTGCGGAAGCCGTAATCCCTACTGCATCAGCGACATCGGCTTGATCCCAGCCGTGGAGATCCCGCAACGCGCCGAGGCGGGTCGCGTCAAAAACGGGCAGCACTCGGCGAGCGTCGTCGACGAGTTCGTCGCCAACTGTGGATAGCTGGGGGATCACTTGCACCTCCGATGCCGCATAAGTCATATACATTTTGAACAAGCGGATTCTTGTGTACTAGAGTGTAGCACGACGGGCAGAAACCCCGTCAATCTACAGCGACCAACAAAGGAACTATCACCGATGAAGCGCACTCCAGTTAACCCGTGGCCATGGTCGTTGAACTTTGGTTACAACCAAGCCGAGATCATCGAGGACGCCAACCGTCAATTGGTTTGCGCCGGCCAAACCTCGGTCGATGGCGAGGGAAACCCTCAACATGCTGGCGACATGCGAAGCCAGATGACCCTTGCGCTCGACAACCTTGAAGCTGTTCTGGGCGGCGCCGATATGAGCCTCGCCAACATCACCCGACTCGGTGTGTACACCACCGATGTCGACGCCACCATGAAAAGCTTCGACGTGCTTGGTGCACGATTCGGCGAGGCCGGCGCCACCCCACCCATGACGTTGCTCGGCGTGAGCCAACTGGCCATCCCAGGCCTCATGTTCGAGATCGAAGCCACGGCCGCTGACTGACCACCGCCGACGGATCGATCAGGAACGCCATGCTGCAGCGCTTCTGATCGAGAGTCTTACGCAGAGCTTCGACCAAATCGTGCTTGCCGCCGCTGATGTTGCGACCGACGACGAGCACGATCCGGAGGGTCACACGATTGCCTGGGAACGTCAGCAGATTGCGGCACTCCGCGACGCCGCAAGTGCCACTCTGACCGAACTCGTCGAGGCAGAAGCACGCCTCGATGCGGGCACCTACGGGTCGTGCGCCGTGTGTAACCGCGAGATCTCAACGGCCCGCCTTGATGCGCTTCCTGGCACCGCCACATGCGTGAACTGCGCACGCTAGCCGAACCCGCTGTTCGCATTTCTGCGGCACCTCATCGTCGTGGTAGGCAGTTCTTTGGCCCGAGTCCCAAACGGCCACAGACCCAAGAAACGCCGAGGAATCACCATGAGCGACGAAGAATCTGTCGATTACGAAGACCTAACCACCATGCGGTTGGACGATGACGAGTTAGCCAAGCTTCTCAACGCCGGCGGCGAGTGCATCTTCAACTGGACGACCACGGCCGGTTACCCGGTTGGTGTGGTTGTGGCGTTCGTCTTCCGCGACGGCAAGTTCTACACCACCTGCGCCGAGCGCCGGAAGCGTGTCCCAGCGCTTCGCAAGCGGCCCCAATCGGCCGTCGTCATCAACAACGACGGCAAGACCGCGAGCTTCAAAGGGGACTCCGTCGTGCACGCCAATGGCGACCCAGGGTTCGAAGAGTTGAAGAATTGGTTCTACCCAACCCTTTCAGGCTTAGCGGTCGATCCAGACGACGAATATCGCCAAGCATTCACCAAGTTTCTCGACTCGGAACACCGCGTCATTATCGAAACCGAAGCAAACCTTGTCGTGGCATTCGACGCCGTGAAGTTTCGGGCATTCACCAACGAAGCAATCGCAGCCGGACACGCCGACTAGCCCGCTACGAGAACGAATGGGGCGTTCGACCCCGGACCCGGAGTTAGGGATAGCCCATGACCGCTAACAACGATCTGCGAGAAGCATGGCACCAGTTCTGTGAAGACCTCAAAGGTGCGGTCGACCATGTGGTCGACCCCGCCCGCGAGGTTTCCGACGACGAACGCGCCGAGGGTGTGCGCCACACCGTCAGGCTGTTGTCGATGCAGCTTGAGCAGGTCTTTGAAAACGATGACCCGCTGCATCCCGAGCTCGGCTGGAACTATCCATCCAAGATGGGCCAGGACAACCCTGATGCGATCTACCAGACCGCACCGCTCGACCTAACGCACACCTACCGTTTCTCCGGAAATGTCGGGACGGTCCGGTCGCTCGGGTTTTCGATCATGACCTGGACCTTCGGCACTGCGCCGATTCGTCAGCTCATAGAGCTCGACGGCACCGACCTCATCGTCGACACCCATGGCAACTTCGAGATCTTCTTCTCATCGCAACCGGCACCCGTTGACGCGGCGCCAGGAACGTGGTTTGAACTCGAGCCGCTCCCTACACGCCTTCTCGTCCGCCAATTCTTTGCTGACTGGGAAGCCGAACAACCGGCCGACCTCCACATCGAGTGCATCGATGCGGCTACTCCGCCTCGGCTAGGCCCAGGCGACGTCATCGACAAGCTGCAACGGGCGGCAGGGATGGCGGCATTTCTGCCCGCCTACTGGACCGACTTTGCCGAAGGACACTTGGGCCGCGACGAAATCAATCGGTTTGCGCAGCCGAGCGAGCGGCCGGACACGTCAGGACTAGGCGGCACGGATCGACAGGCCTACCACCAGTGCATGTGGCGCGTCGGCAACGACGAAGCGCTCCTTCTCGAATTCACGCCCCCAACCTGCCATTACTGGGAGATTCAACTCGGCGATCGATGGTTTCAATCGCTCGACTACATCAACCGGCAGGTATCGATCAACGATGCGCAAGCCTCGGTCGACGACGACGGCATTGTGCGGATCATCATCGCTGCGCAAGACCCCGGCGTCACCAACTGGCTCGATACGGCCGGCATCGCCGACGGCTACCTGACAGTTCGCTACAACCTCGCCGATTCCAACCCGGTGCCACTCCTAAGACTTTTGCCCATCGCTGAGCTCGATGATGCGCTCGCGCCAGGCACTGAGCGGATCACGGCCGCCGAACGGGCAGAGCGCCTTCTGGCCAACCGTCGAGCTGCACTCGCCCGTTTTCGTCGCTGACCGAGCTAGTCGACGAGCGCTTGCGGAAGCGACTGAGAGTGGACGATAGTAAGCCGTTGCACCGCTCGAGTTAGCGCGACGTACAGCAGGCGCAGACCGGTCAGGTCCTGCGCAGCACCATCGATGTCGCTTTGGTACATCGAAGCGAAGGCGGCGGGTTCGACGACCACGGCCACGTCGAACTCCAGGCCCTTTGCGACAGCTGCATCGACGACCGAAAGTGTGGCCCCGAGGGTCTCCGACACTCTGGTGTCGACCGGGTCGAGTCCGGCCGCTTCAAGAGCGGCGAACACGTCGTCGACCATCGGCGACGCCACGATGACGCCGGTGGTTTGGTACTCGGCGGCGAGCGAGGTGGCCGCTTCAACGACTGCAGGCAGAATCTCGCCATTCGAAACTTTGACGATGTTGGGTCCGGGGCCGCCGTGGCGAACCGATGTCGAGGGGGTCACCGATGGTGCAGTGATTGGCAGAAGCTGGTTTGCGAAGTCGAGCACCGGCCCGGGCACGCGGTAGCCAACAGTGAGTTCGCTAATTCCTACGGTGGTGACCGACTCGTCGATACCCAGAGCCGTCACAACATCAGCCCACGATGATTGTGCTCCTGGTGCCGTCGCCTGAGCGATGTCGCCGAGAATCGTGAGTGAGCCCCTGTCAGCGCGGCGACCAACAACTCGGAGGGACATCGCGCTTAGGTCTTGGGCTTCATCGACCACGACATGGCCGTAGCGGGTGGACGTTCCGACGCTCAGGTCGTTTGCCTCGTCGAGCAGGGCAAGATCGGCGACGGTCCACGATTCGTCGGCACCTTTCTTCGAGGCCTTGCGATAAAGAAGGCTTCGTTCGTCGTCGGTAAGGATCTGCTCACTTACTCGTTTCAGAAGCGCCCGATTGCCGAGCAGCGATTGGATAAGCGGCATCGCCCCTAGTGAGGGCCACAGCCGATTCACCAGTTTCTTCAGCTCTGGGCCTTTGCGAAGGTTGGCGATGGTTTCATCAATCTGAAGCTCGGCGACCTCTCGGTCTACAAGCCCACTCTTAGCGTGACGGAGCAAGACCTCGGTGAACACCGTGCGGGCGCTGTTGATCGGCAGGTTGCGGGCGAGGGCCGCCTTCTGGCTCTCGGCGATTTGTTCTGGTTCGAGAACGAGTGTCCTTGCTCCCACCGGAAGCCGTTGGGGTTCGTCGGGGACACTCAGCTTGTCGAGCGCAGCGGCACGGATGACCTCAGCCATCCGGAGGTCGCCCTTGAGCACGTGACACTCCATCGAGTCCTCGCCCCGAACCCGGTATTTGGTGTCGAGAAGCGAGATCGCCGTGGCTTGACTTACCGCCGTCTCACCAAGCGACGGGAGCACGCTGCCGACATAACGAAGGAACATACGGTTCGGGCCAACAACCAGCACTCGCGATCCCGCGAGTTCTTCGCGGTGATCGAACAGGAGGAACGCTGCCCGGTGAAGTCCAACGGCAGTCTTGCCTGTTCCCGGTCCGCCTTGCACGATCAGGCACTCGGCAAGTGGCGCACGAATGATCTCGTCCTGTTCACCGGCGATGGTTGCGACGATGTCGCTCATTTCACCCGAGCGTGCCCGCTCTACCTCGGCGAGGAGCGGATCGGGGATACCGGCACCGACCACCGATTCAGGGTCGTCGAGGTGCTCATCGAACAGTGCGATGAGATCGTCGCCCTCGCAGGTAAACCGGCGCCGCTGAGCCAAGCCCTGTGGGTCGGCAGCAGTTGCCCGGTAGAAGGGGATGGCCACCTTGGCTCGCCAGTCGACGATGAGCGGGTTGGTGTCGGCGTCCTCGATATGGCGGCGACCGACATACCAGGTGTCGCCGGGGGAGCCGGGGGAGCCGGGGGAAAGGAGCGGATCCTCATCGATGCGCCCGAAAGATAGAACGTCTTGACCAATGGTCAGGGACTCGTGGCGTTCCCTGAGATAGCCGACCGCCATCCGTGCATCGGCGGTGTTCTCGTCGCGAACTGCACGCTCGCCGAAGGCAAGGGCGGTTGCGGCCTTCTCGGTCATCGCATGAAGTGCGCTGCGTGCGGCTCGCAGGTACTCCTGCTCGGCCTCAAAGTCTGGATGCTCACTGACCGACGGCTCAGACATAGCTGACGATTCTACGCCTCCGTCGACCGGAATAGCTTTGAATATCGGGTCTCGCTCGGCCGCACACGAAGACATGGCGACGGACCGGTATGGTCTGGGCATGCGATTGCTTGTTCGAAACCTGTCTCGGAAGACTACGGAGAAGGACTTGCTGACCATCTTCGAACCGTTCGGCACCGTGCAGTCATGCGTGATCGTGAAAGACGCCGAAACCGGCAAGTCGAAGGGTTTCGGCTTTGTCGAGATTCCAAAGCCTGGCGAAGCGAAGGCTGCGGTGGCTCAGCTAAACGGCCACAACCTCGACGGTGAGCAGATCCGGGTCAAAAAGGCGACCTGACCTCGTCCAGTCGTTGGTGGATTGCCCGGTACTTGGCGGGGGAGACACCCAACACTCTCTGAAACGACTGACGCATCGTCTCGTAACTACCGAATCCGCTTCGCTCACCGACGATTTTGGGAGGCATAGCAGTTCGCTCCAGGAGGTCACGAGCGGCGTCGACGCGAACACGCTCGACCCAACGGGTAGGGGTGGTCCCGGTCTGGGCCCGAAACTGTCGGGCGAAGTGCCGGCTGCTCATTCCGGCAAGCCGAGCCATCGCGTCGACGGTGTAGCTGGCCGTGGGGTCGGACTGAACGGTCTGGACCACAGCGGTAATGCCTGGGTCCGCGTTCTCGGGGGAGCGAAGACGTTCGCTGAACTGGGATTGCCCGCCCGACCGGTTGAGGTACACCACCATTCGATGAGCGACTGCTCGAGCCAAATCATCACCGTGGTCGTCGGCGACAATCGCGAGCGCCAAATCGACCCCAGCCGCGATGCCGGCTGAAGTCATGACGTTGCCTGACGTCACGTAGATCTCATCGGGAACAACGTCGACATCTGGAAACTCAGCCGCGAGTTGATCTGCCGATGCCCAGTGGGTCGTGGCCCGCCGCCCATGAAGCAGACCTGCTTCGGCAAGAAGAAACGCCCCTGTGCAGACCGAGGTGACCCGCGGCGCAGTTTGGCCGGCCCGGGCGATGTCGCTCACCAGGCGCCGATCGTTCATGGCCGAACGGATGCCATTTCCACCGCCGACGAGGAGCGTGTGCATGCTGTCGATCCGGTTGGCGAGCGTGTCCTCGGCAACCACGTGTATACCCGACTCCGATCGGAGCTGCTCGCCCCTCCGTCGCGAGACAAGCACGCATGAGTACAACGCCGAGCCAGAAAGTTGGGACGCGGTCGAAAACACCTCGCCCGGACCAACCAGGTCCATTGCACAAAAATCGGGAAACCCGACCAGAATGATCTCCATCTCTCGAAGGGTACCGGGCGCTCGGCCTGATGGCCGAAATCCACCACTATGTGTCCTTGCCGCCATCGAGTCCTCGGGTGATCATAAACCTCGAAGCATCCCAAACCACTCCCTATCTCTTTCTATCTCTTTCCAAAGGACACCCAATGCTGATTCTGAAACCAAGCTGCGAATGCTGCGACGTCGACTTGCCGCCCGAATCGCCCCATGCCCGCATCTGCACCTTTGAATGCACCTACTGCGCCACGTGCGCCGACGAGATGCACGGGATCTGCAAGAACTGTGGTGGCAACCTGGTGGTCCGCCCCTTGCGGCCGGCGGGATATTTGGTGGACAACCCAGCATCGACCGAACGAGTCTTCAACCCTCACAACTGCCCGGTGCATAACCCGGCTCTCACCGACCAAGGAGCCTGAGATGCACATCGACCTCAGCCACAACATCACCGACGGAATGGTCACGTACCCCGGTCTTCCAGAACCGGTCATCGGGACCCATCTCTCGCGGGAAGCTGCGGAAGAGATCTACGGCCCGGGCATCACGTTCCAGATTGGACTGCTTACGCTCTGCACGAACACGGGCACCTACATCGACGTGCCGTTCCACCGGTTTGCCGATGGGCACGATCTGACCGAACTCTCGCTTGAGAGGGTTGCCACTGTGCCAGCTGTCTGCATCGATCGGGTGGGAGTAACGACCATCGAGATCGAGGCGAGCGAACTTTCGGGCCTCGAGGGTCACGCCGTGCTGGTGCGCACCGATCACTCCGTGCACTTCGGGGCCGATGAGTACTTCGTCGACCACCCACATCTCTCCACCGCGACGGCTGAGGCGCTTCGGGACGCAAACGTCGCGTGCGTCGGAATCGACTCACTCAACATCGATGCCACAGAAACTGGCGAACGACCGATCCACACCACACTCCTCGGTGCCCAGATTCCGATCATCGAACACCTCACCAACCTTGCGTCGCTGCCAGCGGACGGTTTCACCTTCACCGCCGTTCCACCAAAGATCGAGGGCGCCGGCACCTTCACCGTTCGCGCTTTCGCGACGACCACCTAACAAGGTCCGGCCCGCTGTGCCGTAAGCTCTCGGCCTATGGACAGCATGGAAATCTCGATATTCGGTCAACCACCTACCGTCGACAAACTGGTCGACGAGGTCAAGCTGGTGAAAGAGCAGGGCTTTACCACCTACGTAACCCCGCAAATCTTTGGGCTCGACGCCCTCACCGCACTCGCTGTTGCCGGGCACCACGTTCCCGGTATGCGACTCGGGACCGGCGTGGTCCCCACCTATCGCCAACACCCGATGATGATGGCTCAGCAAGCACTCACCGTGAACCAGGCCATCGGTGGGGGACTGATGCTGGGCATCGGCCTCTCCCACCAGGTCGTGGTGGAAGGCATGTGGGGACTTTCGTACGAGAAGCCACTGCGCCACATGCGTGAGTACCTTGCTGCATTGATGCCGCTACTGAACGGCGAGCAGGTACGTGCCGAGGGCGAGACCGTTATCGCCCGCGGCGGGCTTGAGATTCAGACCAGCCGACCCGAGGTCGTGCTTGCGGCACTTGGCCCCAAGATGCTCGAGCTCGCCGGACGCGAAGCCGATGGCACGCTCACGTGGATGGTTGGGCCGCGAACTCTTGAGAGCCACATCGTGCCGACCATTTCCGAAGCGGCGTCCGCTGCCGACCGACCAGCTCCGCAGGTGTTGGTGTCGCTGCCGGTTTGTTTGACCGACGATCCCGACACGGCTCGAACCGCCGCAGCGAAAGAATTCGCCATCTACGGTCAGCTTCCGTCGTATCGGGCAATGCTCGACCGCGAGGGTGCCGCTGGTCCTGAAGATGTGGCCATCATCGGCACCGCCGCCGAGATTACCGAACGTATCGAAGCGTTGCAGTCGGTCGGCACGACGTCGTTTGCTGCCAACGCCTACGGATCGCCAGAAGAGAAGCAAGCAACTCGCGAACTGATGATCAGTCTCCAGGGCTAAACGACGCCACCAGGCGCATCTCTATCGATCGGCGGATCACCGCGTCCGTTGCGATGCGCGCTTGGGCGCACCAGGCGTCAGCACCGCCGGCGCCAAGACCGCGTTCGAGTAGCGCCGCCATCCGCTGCCAGGCGTCGCGAATCGTCGGGGTCGCGTCCGAAGGTGGGGCCAAGGCGAGTCGTTGGCCACAGAATTTCAGCGCCGCTTCGGTGTCGCCGCGTTCGACCGCCTCGCAGGTATGAAGGATGGCGATGTACGCCTCTTCGAGTGCGTCTTCGCCGGCCAGGATGGCTGCGCCATGGGCAAGACCGAGTGTGTCGAAAACATACGCCTGCCCGGAGCCCATGTCGGTGCGGAGATACCACTCCTGGCCCTCGTCGTAGAGGAACTTCCAGATGTCGTTGACTTTTTTGTCTTCGTCGCGATCGAGAAAGTCCTCAACGGGCAAGCCGTAGCGAAGCTGATGCTGCGAAACATCAAGACTGCGCCGGTCGATAAGGGCCAGTGGTTGCACCGGGGCGTAGATAGGAATCCAGAGGTTGAGGAGGAACGTGGTCGCATCGTCGTTGCGGCCGTCGGGGGTGACATGGCGGAAGGAATCGGGTGCGGCGCCGGCCATAAGCTGACGCAACGGGGTGCCGAACACATCTTGGTCGCCGTGCACCATCTGGGCGCCACCGTGACCGTTGGGGCCGTCCATTCCCGTGGGGTTTACATCGAGTCCGTTGGGTCCGGACCGTCGATGAAACATGCCGTCTTCGACGAGGTAGTCGAAACGTATGGATGCCCCGCTGGAGAGACGTGCCGTCGCTCCGTCGAGACTGGCACGGATACTCGCGACCGTTTCGTCGGTGAGCTCGTCGGCCTCTCGCACTTCTGCGAGCGCGGTCTGCAGCGCCTCGTTGGTCGAAAGATCGATGGTTTCGAAGCCAGCGTTCTCGAGACCAGGGTCGTCCACACCGGCGGCGCTGAGATCGCGCATCGAGAACTGTCGGGTGTCGCCGTCTTCGGGTCGGCCGGAGATGGAGCGAAGGAGGCCAGGGCGTTCCGCGTCGGGCACTACATGCTCGGGCGACGTGAAGGTCATCGTCGCTTGCTGCATGTCCAACAGATCCGTCATGCGGTTGCTCCTCCATCGATAACCAGAACCTGCCCGGTGATGAACTCGGCCAGTTCCGAAACCAAGAACAACGTACCGCGGGCGATGTGGTCGGGTTGGCCTGCTATCCCGACGGGATTTGCTGCGATGCGGGCATCGATGTCGAGGCCGCCGGCCCGCAGAGGTTCCAGCTGTTCCTTTACACCGGGCGTGTCGATGATGCCGGGTGCGATTGCGTTGACGCGAATGCCTTTTGGTCCTAGCTCATGGGCATGGGCCTGGGTGAGCGATACGACGGCACCTTTCGATGCCGAATATGCCGAGATATTGGCACCTCCAGCTAGCGCAGCGATCGACGCCATGTTCACGATGGCGCCGCCGTTGGGCATCCGGGCAACGGCCTCGCGCGTGGCGCTGAACTGGGCCCGCACATTCACGTCGAGCATGCGGTGCACAAAGTCGTCAGACACTTTGCCCACGGGGCCGGTGGTGGGAAAGATCCCTGCGTTGTTTACCAAGATGTCGAGCCCGGCATTGCCGGCAGCCATATCGACCGCTGCTTCGAGCTGGGCGCTGTCGGCAACATCGCACTGCGCAAAGGTTGCACCGACCTGCTTAGCAAAGTCGGCGCCCGACGGATCGAGATCAGCGATGGTCACCGAGGCCCCAGCCTCGATGAGTCGTGTGGTAATCGCCGCGCCAATACCTTTACCACCGCCTGTCACCAACGCCCGTTTCCCAGTGAGGTCCATGAGGCGGGTAAGGGAAAGTTGGGTGAGAGACATGTCCACGATGGGAACTCCAGAGGGTTTATGAGTGGGTCATTTCAGAAAGTGCTGCGGAAAGAGTCTGCAACGCGTCGGGCTCAAAGTGTTTGGGGATACTAACGATGCCCAGGTCGACGCCGGCAGCGTGGTAGTCGTTGGCCGACCTTGCCATTGCTGCGAGTCCTTCGGCGGTGAGATCGGCCACGCGAATGATGGTGGAAATTGTGATGTCCGCGGGGTCGCGCCCCTCGGCCTCGCACGCAGCGTCAAACACCGCTTTGCGCATCGTGAAGTCGGCAACCGACATCGATTGGGTGCCGTAGTTCCAGTGGTGCGCGTACTTTGCCGCAGCCGGAATCGTCCGGTTCAATCCGCCGCCGCCGACACAGATCGGTAGCGGGCTCTGAACTGGCTTCGGATGATTGAGCGCGTCGGTGAAGGTGAAGTGCTCGCCGGCGAAGTTGGTGCGTTCGTTGGTGAGCAGGCTGTCGATAACAACCATCGCCTCCTCGAACCGGTCGAATCGTTCGTCCATCGTGCCGAGCTCGATGCCATAGGCGTCGCATTCCTCTTCGTTCCAACCTGCGCCGACGCCGAGCTCCAACCTGCCGCCCGACGTGTGGTCGAGCGTGGCCGCCATATTGGCCAACAACCCGGGGTGTCGATAGAGGATCCCGGTTACCAGCACCCCGCCTCGAAGCCGCCTGGTAGCGGCCAAGAGTGCGGTGAGGCTGATCCAGCCTTCGAGACAATCGGCGGTGGAGTCGCCGAACAGTGGGTAAAAATGGTCGAAGGTCCGGCCCGACTCAAAGAGCTCGATCTCATCGGCAGCGAGCCACGTCTCCAGCAGCCAGTTCCAGTCGGTGCGCTGCGGGGCGGTGCTGATGGCAAAACGCATTTCGTCGACCGTCTAGCTCTTGTCGCCAGTGAGTGCCGCACGACGCGAGTAGCCCGGCGGCCGGTTGCCGTTTTCGTCGAGGATGTCGAACTCTTCGGCGAGATCTTCGATCCACAGCACCTTGCCCGATCGGCTCAGCCTATCTTCGGCGGTGGCGAGCGCTGC
>CALGZB010000077.1 GCA_937934655.1 uncultured Acidimicrobiales bacterium
GTTCGCCATCGGCGAACGTGATTCGTTCGAACTTGGCGGCGAGTTCGCTGGACAGGTCGACCGTTGATTGTGCCCGTTCGCTTCCCGCCAGAAGGATTTCCTCGGCAGCTTCAATAGCCCGATCGATATCGTCGAAAACCCGGTCGTTGGAAATTTGGGAATCGGTGGGGTCGGTGAGTTCCGTTGCGAGCTCTGGCTTCATTCGTGACCAGAGCAGCACCACCTCGCGAGCTTCGGCGTCGCGATCGAGTCGGGCCAATACACCTCGGGCCGACATATCGACGCCGTCAACCTGATGAAAGTCGAGGATGATGCAGCGAACCTGGTCGTCGTCGAGCACCGTCTGGAGTCGCTGGTGAAGCGCCTCGATCGAACCGAAGAACAAGTATCCCTGAGCCCGAAGAACCCGAAGCTCTTCGGCATGGGCGGCAAGAGCTTGGCGATCATGCATCGGCCGGTCAACGGTGCTGCTCAAGCCATGCGCACTCTGCTCAGAGCGGATGGGACTGATCTTGCTGTATCGATAGAGGAAAATCACGGACGCGGCAATGATGCCGAACCCGACGCCCGACAACATGCCAAAGAACATCACGACACCGACGATGGCGATACTCACCAGGCTCTCGCCCGAGCGCGCATTGATCAGGCCGACTACCCAGTCGACCATGAGCATAAGACCGACACCCAAGATGAGGCCACCGACGATGAATCGCGGCACGTAGCCCGCAGCCGACGTCGCAAAGAGTGCCGAAGCGATGCTTATCGCTCCGACCGCGAGCGGAACTCGTTTGCCACGAATGCCAGCCTTCTCGGCGAGCGTTGTGTCGCCGAGCATATGGAAACCAATCAGGCCACCAAGCGGCGCGATGAGGATGTTGGCGATACCAGCGCTGGCAATTTCGTTGTCGAGATCCACTCGCCTGCTGCTGATCGTTTCGAGTCCGGTGACGTTTAGGAGAACGCCGATGATGGATACGAAGGCCATAGCGCACATCGGGATGATCGACCGGCCGACTTCGCCCCAGTCGGCGTCGCCGAGATCGGTTGGTGAAACCGGCCGCCAGCGTTCCGAGTCGTCGAACGGCCCGACGAGCCAGCCGCCGTCACCGACCGCATCGACCGACGAGGTAAGTGCGACGATCACGTAGAAGAGCGCGATAGCCGAAACGATAAAGACCCCGATTGCCGACGACGGGATGCGTTCGATCCGGCCGGCCCCAGCCAGGCCAGCCGCAACCAAAACGCCTGGCACCCAGAGTTTCAGTGAGGATCCGAAGAGGTCGCCAATATGACGAAGCTCGATGGGCATATCGATCATGACCTCAAGGCCGCCGCGCATCAGGAGCCAACCGGTACCGGCGAGGAACCCCATGACCACCGTGGACGGAAGGAACCTCACAATCCGGCTGAAACCGAATCGGCCAATCAAGTACATGGCGATTCCGGTGCCGAGTGCTGCGATGGCAAGAATCACCACCATGGTCACCACCGGGTCGGCTGCCGGCCCTGCGGCGACGCTTGTGGCGGTGGTGAGTAGGACGATCGCGCCGAGATCTTGGCTCGTGGCCATCGCCGTGCGGAGCTGGGTACGCCAAGCAATGATGGCGCTGATGACGCCGCCACCGAAGACGAAGCTGGAAGCTGCTCTCGGTAGGCCGTCGGCGAGTTCGCCTCGAAAGAGAAGTGCAGCGAGTGAGACCGACATTGCGATGCCAGCAATGGCTAGCGCTAGGCCGGTTGCCACTTCGAGAATCGGAGACAGCGTCTCCTCGTTCTCGCTCGCTTGCCCGTTATCTTGCTGCGCCCCCGCGTTTTGCACAGCAGGACTCTACTCGCGAGGCGCGTCGATAATGTCAGCGTGGTTCGGGGACCAGTAGACGACACCGTCGGGTCGAAGACCTATGGCTTCGACCTGGCTGCGGCTCCGACGGCCCATCGATATGCGCATGAGTTCGAACCGGTCGACTTCGGCCTCGAGCGGTCCGCCATTTTGTTCGATGATGATGTCCATGAGGGCGTCCCAGGTGTGATCGACAAAGCGCATATCGGGTTTTGCGCCAATGCCCGTGGCCTGGCGGATGTCCCATTCGTGGGTCCACGCATCCAGATAGAACTGCGGCATGATTTGGTCGCCCATTGCACGAAGCACATCGTCGATTGGTTGCGCGTTGGTTTCCCATTCGACGCAGACCTCTTCGAGGCTGTTGTCGACTCGTGTGGCCACGTGGCCGTCGGCCCAGGCTTCTGTGGCGGCATCTTTGGTGTTACCGCTGAGAATGTCGGTGGTTATTCCGGCGAGATGAGCAAGGGTGTCCTTGACCGACCAGGCCGGGCAGCACGCTGTTGGCTCGGCGGCCTGCTCCTCGGTAAGCGAGCGGCCGATGGCGATGCAGCGACCACGCAGGTCAGCGTATGCGTCGGCGAGTTCGGGACTACTGAGCGGCGATCCTGGGGAGTGAGGCGATGAGGTCATGGAGGCATCGTAGGTCACCGACATCGCCAGGTTTTGGTCTGCTACCTGCCGGTAGCTAGAGTCTCGCCGATGTCAGAAAAGGTTGGCGGGCTCGTCACGATTCTCGCCACGCTTCTCGGCGCAGCACTATTGCCAGCGGTGATCCTTGGTGTTCTGCTCACCGCAGAGGACCTGCCGGTTTTCGAACCAAATGGTGAGACCGCGTTGGTTCAGGCAATCGATAATGCCTTTGCTCCGGTCGACGCCGAGATCGAGGCCGGTACCGAGATGGTCTGGCTCAACCGAGGTCGGAACGGGCATAACATCATTCCGGAGGATCGCGACCCGGCGTGGACATTTGAAGACGTGTCGTTTGTGCCGGGCGATGAGGTGTCGTACGTGTTCCAGACGCCCGGAACCTATCGTTATTACTGCAGTATTCACGGAACGTTGACCGCCGGAATGCCTGGCGTTGTTGTGGTCACCGATCCATCCTGAGGGGAATTCAAATGAAGCATTATCTGCGAACCGTCATAGGTCTGCTCGTGGGCTTTGCCCTGATCGCCACGGCCTGTGGCGGATCAGGCGATAGCACCGCCACCGATGCCGGCGAGGAAGTCAGCGCCGACGGCGGGGCCGAGAGTGAGGACGCCGGGGAAGAATCGGGTGAAGAATCCGACGCTGATGCCGCAGGCTTTGCGACCCATGTGGTCCCCGACGATTTCCCCACCATCCAGGCAGCGGTCGATGCGGCAAGCTCAGGGGACCTCATCATGTTGTCGCCGGGAACGTATTCAGAGGCAGTCGATGTGACCACCGACGACCTGGTTATTCGAGGCATGGACCGCAACACGGTAATCCTCGACGGAAACTTCGAACTCGAGAACGGTATCCGGGTTATCGGCGCTGATGGAGTGGCCGTCGAGAACATGACGGCCATGAACTACACGAAGAACGGCTTCTTCTGGACCTCCGATGTCACCGGTTACCGCGCCTCGTACCTCACGGCAATCCGCAACGGCGACTACGGCCTCTATGCTTTTGGCGCCCGTGACGGACTCATCGAACACTCCTACGCATCGGGCAGCCCAGACGCCGGCTTCTACATCGGCCAGTGCTACCCATGTAACTCGGTCATCACTGACGTCATCAGTGAATACAACGGCCTCGGCTATTCGGGCACGAACTCCGGTGGCGACCTGTTCATCATCAACTCGACGTGGCGTCACAACCGAGCCGGCATCGTTCCCAACTCGGGAAGTTATGAAGGCTGCGCTCCAGAGCGTGAAACCACCATCGTCGGAAACATCGTGCACTCCAACAGCAACCCCGAAACAGCGGCGATCGACGCTGCACTGCTCGCGATGGGGAACGGCATTGCGCTCATCGGCGGCATCGACAACTTGGTCGAACGTAACCTGATCTGGGATCACGACATTTCCGGTATCGCGGTGGCTCCCTTCCCCGAGGACAACCCCATCAACGGGATTCCCGACGAGTACCCGGTCGACTGCCTCGAGAACGCGATTCCTGCGCTTCCCGATGACGCCGCATCGCTCCCCGGCACGCTGTTCTGGGAAGCACAGACCAACGTGGTCCGCGGCAACGTCATCACTGACTCCCGCACCGCCGACATCATCGTCGTGCAGTCGGCTGAGCACGGAAACCGCTTCTGCGACAACGACATCGCCACGACGCTGCCGACCGATCTTGAGACGTTGGCACCGTGCGAAGGCGAGCTTCAGAACCTGGGTGGTGAGGCGTTCGTAGCGTTCTTCGACATCCTTGAGTCAACGAAGCCACCATCGGTCGATTACAAAAGCGTCGACCTGCCAGATCCTGGACCGCAGCCCAACATGCCTGACGCCGAAACCGCCGAACCGGTGCCGGCGCGTGCCCCAGAATTCCCCGATACGACGTCGATAACGGTTCCTGACGCTCCAGAATAGAAGGATGTGGTTTCTGGCCCGACTATCGACGGTGTTCGTGGCGTTTGTTTTGTTCACGAGCGCATGCGCGTCGACCGGCATCGAAGCGGCTGACGTCGCTGCGGGTGGGGAGCGCGTCGGGAACCCGCTGGGCACACCCATCGATCCCGATGGGTCCGACCTCGACCTTCCCGACAAGGGGCCATACCAGGCGAGCTTTCAGACGCTCTGCGGATACTCGCACTCGTTGCAAGACGACCCCATTGTTTCGCCCGGCGTTCCGGGCGTATCGCATCTGCACGACTTCTTTGGCAACGTCGATGTCGACGCCAACACCGACTACGACGACATGTTGTCGTCGGATTCGACGTGCGCGATCCGTCAGGACACAGCGTCGTACTGGACGCCCGCGATGTTTCTCGATGGTGTGCCAATCGAACCTCTCGGATCGCTTGCGTACTACCGCGTTGCCGATGGTGTGTCGCTCACCGAGGTAGAGCCATTTCCCGCCGGGCTCATGATGGTGGCCGGCGACCAGACGGCGGTCGAACCTCAGAACACTCCGGGTGTCGGTTGGTCGTGCGGCGGTAGCCCCAACATCACCCCAGAGCCGGGCGAGTGCCCGCCCAACTCAAGCGTCAGTCTGCGGTTGATCTTCCCGGACTGCTGGAACGGTGAGGATCTTCGCTCGCTCGACGGAAGCCATGTGGCGCGTTCGTCCGATGATGGATGTCCCGATTCTCATCCCGTTGTGATGCCCGAGCTTGAATTCTCGGTGTCGTACCCGCCGATTCCGGCTGGGGTCGAGGTTCGTCTGGCGTCAGGTTCGGTACTGACCGCTCACGGCGACTTCTGGAATGCCTGGAACCAAGACCGGCTCATCAACGAAGTGACTCGCTGTCTTCGTCGCAACGCCTACTGCTAGAAAGGCGTTCGATTCCCCGAACCGGGGGTTTCGGCGATGGCGACGGCGGCGAGATTTGTTTCGGCGGTGAAACCTTTGAGCATCATCGCTCCGAGCTGAGTTGTTTGCACCTCGTCGGTCATCGCCAAGATGCTCTCACCGTCGGACATGATCTGCCCGGCCTCGGCCCGACCGGTAAGTCGAGCCGCAAGGTTGACCACCCGGCCGTAGTAATCGCCACCTCGAGAGATCAGCTCGCCGAATGCAACACCGGCTCGGGGGAGCGCATCGATGTCGTCGAAGGCTTCGATGAGGCCGGCTGCGATGCGAACCGCGTTGGTGGCGTTGGAATCGATAAACATCACTTCATCGCCAATGAGTTTGACGACTCGACCGCCGAGTTCATTGACGACCCGAAACGCTTCTTGTTCGAATCCTTGAATGAACTGGTCGAGCTCACCCGGGTTCATCTTCTCGGTGCGGGTGGTGAAGCCGACAATGTCGACGAATCCAACGGCCATGTTGAGGCTTGAGAGTCCATCGGTGTGATCGGTTATTCGAGCTTCGTCGTTGCGGCGGATGGCATTGAGGAGCTGGCGGAGAAACACGGCCTGCATCGGCACGAACAGGTTCTGCAGAATGGCGGAGGACTCGTGGTTCTTGCGGGCGAAGTCGACCTCGGTGGCTCCGCTTCGGTCCATCTCTGAGGCGACGTCGATCCGGAAGAGCGACACCGATGCATCGGCGAGGTTCTCCATGGTTGCCGAGAGCGTCCGGGTAAACGACAGGAGCTCGTCGGGGCTGAAGAAGTCTCGCGCGGTAAGAAAGCCGCTGAACGATTCGATGTCGACGTCGGTGTAGGTATCGTCGGCGGAATAGCCGGACGCCTGGCGGAGGGCATCGAACTCGTCGGCGGTGAGCCCAAGACGGGTGCGAACGGCCTCGGATCCGAAGCGTTCGCCCGGCACGAGAATCCGCTCGTTGATATCGCTGATGGGGTTCGACAGGTCGAGGTCGGTGAAGGTGCTGGCCGTAATGCCGATCGACTCATAGAACGCAAAGACCTCGAGTTGTTCGTCGGCTTGAGGCGTCTCTGGGTCGAATAGGCCGGCATCGGTCCACCGTCGAGAAAGTTCGCTCGCAGTCATTGGTTAAAGGCTCCGCCGCTGAACAGCACCGTCGTACAGCACGTCGGCAAAGGCATGGTTGGCTGCACTTCGCGCCTCGACGCCGGACGGTGAACACGTCTCGGTGGGTCGGAGCGCAACATGAAATGCCGGGGCCGGTAACTCGCCGGCAATGTGCATCACATGATGGCGACCTCGGAGAGGTCGCACGTCGCGACCCAAATATGCCTGCATCGCCACACCGACTCGCCGATGGTTCGATCGGTTCGGCTGCGACCCATGAACCAGCCACGGGTGGTGCAGCGACATCTGCCCGGGCTCCAGCTCGAGATGGACCGGGTTTGATGTGTCTACGCCTTCAACCTGTTGTCCTCTCGTCAAGATGTTGTCGTCGGCAAAAGTGTCGGAATGGCTGAACCGAGTGGTGTGGGTTCCGGGCAGTACCGACACACATCCGGTGTCGAGCGTGGATGGCGTGACCGCAACCCAGGCGGTGACGAAGTTGTCTGGCTCAAGCGCCATGTAGTGCGCATCTTGATGCCAACTCACGAACGCTGAGGAGTTGGGTTCCTTGATAAACAGCACGGTGCTCCAGAGCGAGAGGTCCTCGCCCACGAGGCAGCGCACCGCATCGATGATCGCGGGATGGTTCGCGAGATCAGCCAAAAACGGAAACGTCAGATGGGCGTTGTTTCGGTTCGAGGCATGCAGGTGTTCCGGGTGAGCGGCTTCGGCGTCCTCCAAGCGGTTGGCAAGTAACGCCGCCTCGGCCGGTGTCATCACATCGAGCGGCGCCAACCACCCGTCGGTGCGGTAGCGGTCGACCTGCTCGCTCGTTAGCCCCATCGCGTCAAACTACCGCGCTCTGGGCGCCGACTGCATCCTTACGATCTCTTGTCGAAGCGCTACCAAACCGTTGCAGAACGACCTGCAGAGTGGTTCATGTCAACAACAACCCCCACCAAGGAGACAACCACCATGAACCCCAAAAGAATGCTCACCGTCGTAACGCTCGCCGGACTCTCGCTCGGCGGTCTCACCGCAACATCAGCAGTCGCGGCCCAAGGGTACGGCGGAAGCCAAGCCGGCGAAGCTGCGGTTGAAACCGTCGAAGTCGCCCCAAGCGGCATCGAACTCGTTCAGACCGAGGGCGAGACCGAGGCTGAATCCACCGAAGAACGCAGCGGACGAAGCGGTCACAAGGGTGGCTGCAACCTCGAAGCCGCAGCCGAGGCCATCGGCATTGAAGAAGCCGAGCTGAAAGAGGCCATCGACGGAGGCGACACCATCGCCGATGTTGCCGAGGCCAACGGCGTTTCGGTCGATGTGGTTATCGACGCAATGGTTGACGCCAAAGCCGAGCGCATCGCTGAGAAGGTCGAAAGTGGCCGTATCACCCAGGAGCAGGCTGATGAGAAGCTTGCCGAGCTCGAAACCAAGACCACCAACCGTGTGAACGGCGTGGACGGTGATTCACAGGCATAACCCGTAGGAAAGCCCAAGCGCTTCGGCGCTAACACTCCTTCCTCGCACCCCCTCCGCCTTTGAGGAAGGCCACAGCGACTGCCTCGGATCCCTCAGGGTCCGGGGCAGCTGCTTTTCTCGTGCTGGAGGTGCTGTCCTTGGCCCAAATCGGAGGACCCGGTTCTGGAAGTGGGATACCCTTGGGCTGTGAACATCGGGTCGCAGCTTCGAGACTTCTGGCGGGCGACCACGACCGCTCCAACCGCCGCCAAGCCAGCAGCAACCGACATCACGGTTACCCGGCGCACCAAATGGGCGAACATCAGGTTCCACGGTGCTGTGCCACCCAAGGTTCCCGAACACCTGCTCGAACATGTTGCTCGGGTCTACAAGCTCCAAGAAGCTGACAGTGCACGCTTCGCAGCGGCCCGACCTGGGCTGCTCGCTCGGTTGCGGCCAGACCGACAAGCAACGATCGCAATGAATTGTGACGAGCGGTTTGTCGCGCTCTTCGAGAACTGGGCAGCATCGTGTGATCACGCCGGCATTAATACGCGCGACTGCACACTCGTCTTTACAACCGATCTGCAAGCAAAACAGCGGGTCGAGGCGTTGGGGTACGTCGCCTATCTCGACGAGGACTCAGAGTTATTGGCAAGTCTCGGCGATTCTGAGACCTACGGTGACATAGCGTGGTGTCAGTACATGTTCCACCAGAACTGGGTGATCAAGCAGCTCTTGATGTTCGACACCGACGTGCTGTTCCAAGACGTGGATCTGGTGTGGACACGCGATCCGGTCGAGTTATTGCACGGCCAGGCAGACGACGGCGCGGCCATACAAGCAATTTACGACGGCCCCAACGGCCGTTTCCAACCGCTGTACGCCAACAGCGGTTTCATGTACTTCCGCCCGACGCAGCAGGTTCGGTCATTCTGGGACCAGGTCTACGCGGAGCATCGCTGGGTGGCGTACTACCGCAGTCAGCAAGAACCACTCAACGTCCTGCTCGCCGCGTATGCCCATCGAGGACTCGACGTGCGAATCCTCGAGGAGGACATCTTCGCAAACGGACACCTCTATTGCGGTAATCGCACGGCACCTGATGATCCATGGATCACACACATGAGCTGGACGGCGAATCTCGAAGAAAAGCTGGAGCGCTACCGAGCCTTCAACCTCTGGTTTCTAGACTGAGCCAGCAGCCTCTCGGTTTACGCGTCTACCTCGATGAGATCATGACCGGTCGTGCTGCAGCGAATAGCGCCATCGTCGGCGATGACGACGATGACGACGATGACGGCGATGTCTTCGATGTCGCCAAAGCCACTGTCAGCAATCACATTGCGAGCCGCGACATCGACATCGCCAAGTAGGGCACAACGCCGAGCGGCGTCGACCGCTGCTTACGGGGCTTCAACAAACTCGGTTTCTGAACAGTCTTCGTTAACACACCTTGGAACCATGACGCTCCGGACGTCGGCTGGGTCGAACGACGATGGCAGGTCGATGGTGTAGTTCTTCTCAGGGGAGTCCAGCACGCACTCGCCCGAGGTGAGCTCATACAACTGCACGAACAACACTCCGTCCTCAAAACGTAGATCATCCTCAATGTCGTCGGTGCACGCGCCACCGAAGTAAGTGACCTCCACAACGCCATCGACTAGAGCGGCGTTTGTGAACGATGTGACCTCGTTCCTGGTCGTCGAAGCACACGCCGAACAGAGCAACACGACCACAAGCACTAGAGCACCCGATCGCAGTTTTCTGCGTGTTCCGCCGGCCAGTTCCATACCCCTTTGACGGTACAGCGCTCCGGTTTGGTTCCCAGAACATGCGCAATGGCGCCCCCATACGACCAGCGCTGCGAGCCGGGTGGGCTGGGCAGCGGCGACTATTCGCCAGCCTCGGATTTGTGGGATCTCGGTCGACAGTGAAACGGCCCAGGCAGAGCGAATACGTGCCGACCTCGAGTGGGTGATCGGTCATGAATTCTTGCAGATGTGGGCGGCTTGGAAACGAAGTTCGCTTGACCGGGCCAAGGTGCTCGGCGGCCCGATTCTTTACACGTCGTGAATTGGAATTGACGAATTCGTAACGTCCGCGACCTGTTCGATGTGGCTTCGGTTTGTTGTGACAACCGCATCACCACGACGCACCGCTCCCTCAACGACGGCCACATCAACGATGTCGGCCAAGCCGCTCTGGGCGATCAACGAGCCGACTTCGCGGGCCTGCGTCTCGTTCATTGCTTCTATCCTGCATCCCTTTAGTAGTTGCGACAGGCGATGTTGGGGGCCACCGCGCCATGCCTCAGCGAGAACACCAACGGGAACGGTCGGAGTGATTCCGCGACCCAGAGCGGCCCGATGCAGCGACCAAAGAAGCCGTTCGTCGCGTTCGGCTGCGATCAAGGCGCCGGTGTCGTAGGTGAGTCCGTTCGTGGTCACGCTGACTTTCGGGCTGTGTCGTGCACGAGCCGGTCGAGAAGGACCTCACCTGCAGCAAGTTCTTCGGCCGTGAGCGCACCGGCCTGTGATTCCCATTCAGTTACGCCTTGGATACCTTCACGTATGAGCAGTGAGTGTTCGGCTGCGTTGGTCAGCCAGGCTGAGAACGACACGCCTTCTTCAGTTGCTGCTCGTTCAACTCTGGCGGCGATTGTGTCGTCGAGGGATACGGATCGTTTGGTAACAGCCATGAAGATAATGGTAATACCGCCGGTAGTACCATGCAATGGGTTGGCGCCAACTTGTCGAGGACTAGTCACAGCCCGCCCGAGAGTGAACCTACGGGGGGAGCGCGGACGTGCCGTTCTCGCGCTGCTCCCGGACCGTGGGCGTTCGAGCGTTATCGAGCGGCGACCAAGCCGAACAGACCCAAATGAGCGAACGATCAGAGATCGTGTGGGCCAGCCTTGAGGGTGCCCGGGGGTAGGCCGTTAGATCGCGATGACGTCGACTAGGCCTTCCAGTGCGGCGAAGTCGCTTGGGTTTCTCGTGAAGCCGGTCCGTTGCTGAAGTGACTCGGGAAGCCGCCCAACCTGTTTTACTTCCATCTCGAACTGGCAAGGCAGCCGCAGCAGCGACTCTGGGGTGTCTCTGATTTCTTTCTCGCTTCGCCTCAGAACAAACGCCAATGCGGTCGCTGTAGTAGCGAAGGCTGCTTCAGAAGAGTCCCCCTCGTGGTGTTGTGGGTGGGTAAGCGTGAGGTCGCCTGGGCCGAGTTCTTCGGCGAGCGTGGCACTGGCTTCTTTCAGTCCGAACGTTGCTTGTCCGATGTGTTCGTTGCGGTCCACGACGGGAATGTGGATTGACAGGTGACCAGCCGCTTTTGGCTCAAAAAGGACACCGAGCGCTGCGTAGCTTGCAGTTCCACCGAGGTGTTGGTATCGCTCGATGCCGCCCGTTATCGATGAACTGTTGGGTTCACGATGCGTTTCTGCTGAGTGAACGTGTCGGGTTTCGTCTCAGAAATCGAGGTCAGTGAGATGTCGGCGAAGGCATCGGAAATCGTTGGCAGGTCGATCACTAAGAAGTCGCTTGCTGATGGCTCACCATTTGGTCCGCGTGACTCTGGGAGCTGGTTGTCGAGTTCAGCGAAGAAGTGTGGGTCGACCCTGGTGTTGCGGCGGGTCACCGTGAAGGCTTACTGCCCTCGGTAGCTGCAATGCGCGCATCAGTTTTGCGGCGTGCCCGATCGAGTAGCTCGCTGGGGACTTGGTTCGGGTCGGTCACGAAGCCTGAGCGGATCACCGCGTCGCGTTCGTTCGGTGAGAGAGCTTCGAGCTCCGCCGCCGTCCAGATTCGATCAACATCCATATGTCGACCATAGTCGCAGCCTCTGACAACGGTCTTCGGGCGTCTGCAGCAGTTGCGGTGCAAGGAAGTACTCGCGACGGCCTTTCTCGCCTAGTGCTGGAGGTGTTGTTCCCAGGCGGTGGTTGCGGCTTGGTCGGCGGTGTCGTGGTCGAAGTTCCAGTTTTGGAGTTGAGTGCGGGCGGTTTCGAGGTCGTCGCCGTGGGTGATGAGTCCCGAGGCGATGGTGACGGCGCGGCTGAAGTGTTGTTGGTTGTTTGGGGTTTGGGTTCGTTGGCGTTCGGTGTAGGCGAGGTGTTGGCGTTGGGTGCTTTCGGGAAGTTTGCGGAGTTGGCCTTGGGTGACGGGTGGGAGTTTGCGTCGGATGGCGAGGCTGGCTGGTCCGGTGGTGCGGGCGATGCCGAATTGGCAGGTTCTACCGAGTGCTCGCATGAAGGGGGAGTGTTTGCCGCCGTTGTTGCGGAGTCCGAGTGTCGCGGCGGTTTCGTCGAGGTCGATTTGGTAGCCGAGCGGGTTGTTGTCGAGTTCGGCGACGAGCCGGCGGATCAGCCAGACCGTTGAGGGGCCGAGAACCCCGAGCCAGAACGTTTCGACATACGCGGACCTGGGGTCGAAGCCCAGCTGTTCGACGAGTTCGTCGGCCCATGGTTCAACGGCAAGGGTGGATTCGGTAAAAGTTGGTCGTCCGTGGTGCACGGCAAGGCTCCTGCATTCGCATACGTTGGCGGGGAAGCCGGATGGCACGAACCCGACAGTTCGATTCGTGTCTTTTCATTAACTTTCAATACATTTGAATACATGTCGCGGGGAGGCGTCAAATCGTTGGATTTGGCGTACGATCCCCGAATGGCAGATTCCCAGGACGAACTGATCGCCTCGGCTCGAGCACTTCTCGATGCAGCGTCGAGTATCACCGTGCTCACCGGCGCCGGCATTTCCACCGATAGCGGCATCCCCGACTTTCGAGGCCCCAACGGGTTGTGGACGAAGAACCCGGAAGCCGAGAAGGCCTCGAACATCCGCTACTACGAAGCCGACACGGAACTGCGGGCCAAGAACTGGGCGCTTCGGGCCGAGGGATCGCTGTGGGCGAACGTCGAACCCAACCTCGGGCACCGGACCCTTGTAAAGCTCGAAGAGCAAGGAAAGCTCCATACACTCATCACCCAAAATGTCGATGAGTTGCATCAACGGGCTGGCAGCGATCCAGCCAAGGTCGTAGAGATCCACGGCACCACCCGCAAGGTCGGTTGCCTGAACTGTGACTACGCCGACGACATGGAGGTAGCCCTCGACCGAGTCCGGGCGGGCGAACCGGACCCGAGCTGTCCGAAGTGCGATGGCATCTTGAAATCGAAGACGATCTCGTTTGGCCAGAACCTCGTGCAAGGCGACCTCTACCGGGCCGAGGTGGCAGCGGTCGAGTGTGACCTGATGTTTGCCATCGGGACCAGCCTCGCCGTATCGCCCATCAACCGGGTGGTCCCAGTAGCGCAACAACAGGGCGCGAAGGTCCTTATCTTGAACGGCGAACCCACGGAGATGGACAAACTCGCCGACGTCGTGATCAACGATTCAATCAGCGAAATACTCCCGCAAATTGTCGGCTAGCGGCCAGCGAACCCCGAGGGGTGCCAAGGGTATGGTGCTGTTATGGGCGTATATCGGAATCAGCTACTGCCACGGTTCATCGACAAGGCGTGCTCCAGTGATGGGGTTGGAAAGTGGCGGGTCCGGTGTCTTGAGGGAATCGGTGGCGTCGTAGTCGAGCCCGGTTTCGGCTCGGGCACCAACCTGCCGTACTACCCCGCTGAGGTGACAAAGGTTTTTGCCGTCGACCCCGCCACGGTCGGACAAAAGCTTGCCGCTGATCGGCTTGCGGCGTCGGATGTCGATGTGGAATTCGTTGGCCTTGATGGACAGAAGCTGCCGCTCGACGATGACTCGTGCGATGCCGGTGTGCTCACGTTTACGCTCTGCACGATTCCTGACCCGATGGTTGCGCTGGCCGAGCTGCGTCGAGTCATTAAGCCCGGAGGCGCCGTGCACTTCTGCGAGCATGGGCTCGCGCCAGACAAAAAGATGCAGAAGCTTCAATACCGGATCGATCCGGTGCAGAAACGGGTCTTCGACGGCTGTCACGTGAGCCGAGATCACCGAAGCCTGCTGGAGTCCGCAGGGTTCGAAATCGATTGGTTCGACGCTGACTTCGCCGAGGGCCCGAAACCGTGGTCGTACTTCTACGTCGGGAAAGCCATCAACCCGGCGCGTTGAGCCCGGGGAATCTCGGTTGGTCCGCTGCCTAGCCACGCAAGCCGGTTGCGGAAAGTTGTCAGGCTGGTTCGCCAAGTTGTCGATGCTCCAACCGTATGCAATCGAGATCCGGATTGATTCTTGCGTCCCAAATCGCAGGTGTGCTGTATCTCCTTTGGCGTATCGGGTTCACTCACAATGGCGCCAATATCGTGCTGTTCGTGCTACTTCTCAGCGTCGATGTAATCGTGGTGACCAGGCATTTCCTCCGAATCCGAACCCGGAAGCAGGGGGGTCTATCCGCAGCGACGAATGACACGACGGACCCAGTAGGCGATGGACTCGGCATGGTGCCGATCAGTTCGGTCATCTTCGACGTTGGGCAGGAGTCCTTGGTCGAAGCGCGCGTCGCGCTACGAGCCTGCCTCGAGTTGCGGGGAGCGACATCGATCACCGTGATCGACCGCCTCGGGCGTTCCGATATCGAAGAGCTTTGCCGACGATTCCGAGTCGAACGGCGAGTTCCCACCCAAACCATCCGCGAATCACACATCGCCACCGAGGTGATGAACGGAGCGGATACCCAGCTCATAACGGTCGTCCCGGCATCGGTGTGGGCCCCAGCCGATTCGATTGAGCTCGGCGCTGCAGCGCTCGATCAACCGCACTTTTCAGCCGCAGGAATCCCAGCAAACTGTTCGGGAGGTGGCCGGCATCTGGGGACCGCTGGTTATCCGCTCTTTCCTGAAATCGACTTCCCTGTGCCGGGAGCAACCCCAGGCGTCGTGGTGATGCGCGTCGACCTCATCAGAAAAGCAGGCGGTTTCATCCCCGGCAATGGTGACTTCCTTGCCCGAACCCTCGACGACCTCAACGAAGGCTGGGCCGAGTCGGTTTCACTCGGTCCCGGAATCGCGAACCGGCCGGCGCCGTGGGACGAGGACCTCGCCCTTCGCCGCCGTGTTGATGAGGTCGGGCGCCAGCAGACCGCACGTGAAGCGCACCGGCTTATCGAAGCCTGGGCGGTTGTGCCACGAACCTTCGCGCTGGTCATTCCCGTCATTGCCGCCCTCACCGGATGGTTGCCGTTATCGACGAGCATCACCCAAGGTGTGATCTTTGGGTTGCCGTGGTTTGTCCTGGCAGCGATGAGCCGAGCAGAGATGCGTCGAAATCGAGGGAGTGGAGACACCGGCGATAGCAGCAGCGAACATCACTGGAGCGACCTCCGGTCGGGTGTCCGGACAATCACCGCCGATTTCTTGGGCCTTGCCCGCGGATCGTCGCTAGCTATTGCACCAGGACACATTGCGGCACGACACCTCTACCTGATGGGGGCTCTTGGTGTGGTGGCCGTAATCGGTTGTTTCGCGCAGCTCATCGGCTTTCACCTCACCAAACTCAGCGACCTCGCAACAGCAGCGGTCATCTTGTGTTCGGTAACGCTGCTTGGCCTGGTTCGCGATTCGACCTGGGCCCAATCCGAGCGCGAGCGACGGGTGCTTCCCCGAAGCACACCCACGCAGAGCAACGAAACGGCATCGGGCATTTCGCCATACGGCGCTGATGTGTCCGAGTCGTTCCCGGAAGGTACCGAACTCGCGATTCGCTTGGCGCTACCGCAGCCCGGGCGAAACGATTGGGAACGCAACATCACCGGCGTGGTCCACAAAGCCGGGGAGGACGGCGGCGATGGGTGCTACGTGCAGTTCGATCTCGATACCGAGGTCCTCGACGAACTGCTGTATTTCTGCAGCGTCACATCGCCAACACTCATCCGACTCTCGCAACCCGTGCCCTCGGGTGTCGTGTCGTTGCGTAAGACCGGTCGTCAGCGGACCGTTGAGCCACTCGGACTCACCGAGGCGGTTATCCGACCGCGAGGTTCGTTCGAGCAACGAGAAGTCCAGTGAGAAGCACGTTGAAAAGTGCAGCGAGTCGGAACCAGCTACCGTCGACTCCCGTGACAACCCAGGTTTCAACCACCGATGTCCTTCGCTCTCGGCTCGCCAGCGGTTCGATGCCCGGAAACCGTTCCGACGGTCACCGGGTTGCGCTTGCCGTAGAAGGCGGCGGCATGAGAGCCGTCGTCTCGTCGGGAATGTTACTTGCGCTTGAACAACTTGGGTTCGGCGATGCATTCGATCTGGTGATCGGGACCTCCGCCGGGGCGCTCGCCTCGGCCTTCTTCGTTGCTTCGCAAGCCACCGAGGGAAGTGTGTTGTTCTACACCGACCTGACTACAGCGCCGTTTCTCGATAAACGAAACGCCCTCAAACGGCGCAAGGCGATCGACCTTGACTATTTGCTCGACACCGCGAGCCGACGACGCGGCCTCGAATATTCGAAGCTACGAGAATCGGACATCGAGTTCTGGGCCACCGTCTGTCCGGTCGAAGAGACGAATCCCATCCATCGTCTGCGCATCGAAGGCGACAATGATCGAATCGGCGCAATTCTGAAAGCCTCAGCGGCGCTACCGGTGCTGGCAGGGCCGAGTCGATACGTCGATGGCAACGCCTACGTCGATGGCGGGCTGAGCGAGCAAATTCCTTGGCGAAGCGCCATGGATCTCGGAGCCACCCACATCCTTGTCCTTCCGTCACGCTCGGTCGACGAGGTAGAGGAAGCTGGGCGGATGAGCTTCGTCGAGAAATTCGCCACGACTCGGATCGTTGGATCATTGCACGGCGACCGGGTTGCTGACCTTGTCGGCGAATTGCCCGACTCCGCGGCCAACCAAGCCTTATCGCTTCTCGCGATCGACAATGGTTCAGCCACTGCGCTCGACGGATCGGGCCAGGCATGGACGGGCAACCTCGAGCTCATCGATATCGCATCTGACGTGCCAGTTCCGGCCCGTCTCGAAACGAAACGGCCGGTGCTAGTCGACGGGCTTATCGGCGGAGCACAATCGACGCTCGACCACTTCGGACTCGGCTCGGTTTCGGTCGAACAGCGTGTAGTTCTTCAGCATCCCGACGTGAGCGTCCACGAATTCCGCAGCGAACAACTGCGCTCGGTGATTCGCCGGACTCTTTAGTAGTTCGAGCCCGGGCGGTACCGTGGAGGCGTGGCCAGCTTCCGCGAACTCCTCGCCCAAACCAAGTCGGTTATCGACGAAACCGATCCCGCAGGGGCGCAAGCGCGCCTCTCCGCTGGTGCGGTGCTTCTCGACGTGCGTGAACCCGATGAATTCGCCCAGGGCGCAATAACCGATTCGGTGCATATCTCTCGCGGCACACTCGAGTCGGCCATCGAAAATCGGATCCCGGACCGCGACACCGAAGTCGTCGTGATGTGCGCTGGGGGAGTGCGGTCAGCGTTCGCCGCAAAGACGCTCCTTGAGCTTGGCTACACCAACGTGACGTCGATGGACGGCGGGTTCAACCGCTGGAAGGACGAAGGTCGTTCCTGGGTCACTCCGGCCACACTCGAACCATCGCAGCGCGCCCGCTATGCCCGCCACCTTTCGCTCCCCGAGGTAGGCGAAGCCGGACAGCTCAAACTTCTCGACGCCAAGGTGCTTCTCCTCGGAGCCGGCGGTCTCGGATCGCCGGCTGCGCTGTACCTCGCTGCGGCCGGGGTCGGGCAGCTCGGCATCGTCGATATGGACACGGTCGATGCGTCAAATCTGCAGCGCCAGGTGCTGCACAACATCGACCGCATTGGCGATCGCAAAGTCGATTCGGCGAAGAAGACGATTACCCAGCTCAACCCTGACTGTTCGGTCATCACCAACGATGTGCGGCTCGAAGCCAACAACGTGGTCGACATCATCACGGGGTACGACGTCATCATCGATGGCACCGACAACTTTCCGACCCGCTATCTACTCAACGATGCTTCGGTAAAGCTGGGTATCCCCGTGGTGCATGGATCAATCTTCCGCTTCGAGGGACAGGTGACCGTCTTCGACCCGCTTGACGGGCCGACCTACCGCGACATGGTGCCCCAACCACCGCCCGCCGAGTTCGCGCCAAACTGCGCCGAAGCCGGCGTGCTTGGGGTCCTCCCGGGAATCATTGGTTCGTTGCAGGCGCTCGAGGCGATAAAGATCGTGCTTGGCTACGGCGAAGTGTTACGGGGCCGGTTACTGACGTTCGACGCCACTGACATGAGCTTTCGAGAATACCGAATCGCTGTGGACCCCAACAACGAGGTAACCACCGCCAACAAGGACCGGATTCAACTTACCGATCTCGAAGGATCGTGTTCCGCTCAGCTTTCCTGAACCGTACCCCGACCCGACCAAGTGTCGTGACGTTCCGCTAGCGCGGCGTGGTCTTTGTGCCGTTGATGATCTTCTGAATGATTTCTACCTCTTCACCATCAGCGACGATCAGCAACGTTTGATCGATCTCGCCAGCGATCTCACTCAGGGCTGCCGGGCTCGTGAGATCTACCGTCATCGTGCCTCGGCCTTCGGCCGACCATGCCTCGACCGTTGCTTCCGCCCCGGGGATATCCATCGCTGAACCTGGGGCGACGAACTGCGACGACGTCACGCTGAGTTCGACGATGGGACCATCGATGCTGAGAACTTCGTAGGCGGTAACTTGCTCGACGCTCAAGCCGCTGACCTCAAGGGTGGCGACGGTTTCCCACCTGGCACCCACACCAACTGCTTCGAGCGGAAACGCCAGCGCCACGCCGTTCTCGCCGGCGGTAGCGGCTGGACCCAAGATGGCTGGATCCATGCCGTCGGTGTTTAGCAGTTCGAACTCGAAGACAATGCCGCTGGGGTCGACGACCCGACGCTCAACGAGCCCGAGCACGGCGTCGAGGGCTGCCTGTACCTGTGCGGTGAGGGCTGCGTCACCTTCGACCACACCGATTGCTGAATCGGTGGTGGATTCGAGAACAAACGCATCGCCCATAACGGTGACGGTTCCGGTTTGGCCGAGGGTGGTGAGCACCGGCGCTCCGTCGGGTCCGGCAACGCCATTGATGGTCTGGGAGATGGCCTGGGAGACCTCGGTGTCAAAGGCGAACGTGTCGCCATCGGCGTAGTCGAAGCGCAGTTCCTGACGAGGTTCGGCGCCCGCATCGAGCAAAGTAGCTACCGATTCGGCACCATCGGGGTTGATGGCCACTGTCGTGGGCGGTGCAGTAGTCGGGGCGACCGTGGTCGGTGGCGGGGCAGTGGTTTCCGGAACCGTCGGCTCTGGTGTAGCTGTTGTGGGAGGCGTCGTCTCGACCGGCTGGGTCGAGTCGGTCTCGGTGCTGTCGGCGGTGACGACCGCCGATGAGCAGGCCGCAGCAAAGACGGCCAAGGTCACAAACGCGACACAGGCGATGAGCGCCCGAGGAAACCGCGCCATGCGGCGGTCCCGCGATGCCGGGAACGTAGTCGGAGAAACAGGGGAGTGCGTTTGCATCCGCTCAGGGTAGGGGGCTTTCGTTACCTGGCAACGTCAGCATCGCGAACGCCGCGCCTCTGGATCTAGCTCGTTCTGGTGAAGAGTCCGCCCAGGTGCCCAGTGTCGTTGAAGCTGCTCAGCAGCCAGCGACCCTCGACAACCACAAGATGGGTGATGGAGCAGTTATCGACCGGCCCGATGCGACCCGTGCCACCGGCAGTCAGCTTCGCAATCATGCTGATAACACCGCCGTGCACAAACGACACCACGTTCCCACCTGGATGAGCTGCCACAATTTCCTCGATACCCGTTCGGCATCGGCTCGAAAATTCGTCGGCTGTCTCTGCCCCAGGTACGGCATTGAATGTTCCGGTTTTGATGACATCGAGCGCTACCGGATCGGTACCTTCGGCCATCTTCACCCGCGAGATCCCGCCTTCCCATTCGCCGAGGAAGATTTCGTGGAGATGCGGGTTGACCGACGAGGTCATCCCATCGGCATCGATGAGCGGCTGCGATGTCTCGACGGTCCGCTGCAGGCGGGTTACATACACCGCATCGATCGGCTCGCCGGACAGACGGGCGCCCACCAACTTGGCTTGCTCACGACCCAACGGCGAGAGCGGCGGGTCGCCCTGGGGACCCAACATCGGAAACGGTTCGCCCGGAACATAGGCCTGCGATGCGCCGTGCCGCACAAGGAGAATTTCGGTCGCGCCTGCAGGCGCAGCAAACGGAAGCTGTTCGTAGGACGCCGGCGTGGTGCTAGCCGGATCAGAAGGTGCGGTGTTTGGGTTGGAAGAGCTCATCAGCCATTGATATTCGCAGACTTGGCCAGCCAACGCGAACTACGTTGGCCCGATGTCTGAGCCACTGAGCGAATCGAAGGTTGAGTCGCTGCGCGCCGAGACCCCCGGCGTCGACCACGTCATCCACTTCAACAACGCAGGATCTTCGCTTCCGCCGCAGCCGGTGGTCGATGCGTGCGTCGAGTACCTCACGCGCGAAGCACAGACCGGGGGTTATGAAACCTTCGACCGCGAAAGTGCAGCGTTCCAGCGCGTGTACGACGCCGGGGCGAAACTTCTCAACTGCCGACCGACCGAGCTGGCGTTTACGACCAGTGCAGCGATGGCGTGGTGGAGATCATTCGAGGCGGTTCCGTTGCAATCGGGCGACCGGCTGCTGATGAGCTCAACCGAGTATCAGTCCAACGCCTTCGGGTTCATTCAGGCAGCCGAACGAGGGGTTGAGGTCGAGGTAATCCCCAACACCGAATCGGGCGAGATCGATCTTGAGGCGCTCCGATCCATGATGGACGAGCGGGTCAAACTCGTTTCGGTGACCCACGTAGCGATGACCAACGGGATGGTTCAGCCGGTTGCCGAAGTGGGCGCAATCGTCGCCGACTCGGATGCCATGTACTTGCTCGACTCTTGCCAGGCCGTTGGCCAGCTTCCGGTCGATGTACAGGAACTCCAGTGCGACTTTCTGTCGTTCACCGGCCGGAAGTTCATGCGGGGGCCGCGAGGCACCGGCATGTTGTACGTCCGCGATGAAGTCATGGACCGCTTGGCAGACCCCACCTATATCGATGGCCGGTCGGCCCAATGGATCGATGCCGACACCTACCAGCTTCATCCCACCGCCGAACGCTTCGAGCTCGGCGAGGTCTCGTTCGCCGCAAAGGCTGGTTTCGGTGTGGCCCTCGACTACGCCGTCGAGGTTGGCATGGCAAGCGCAGCCGCCCGAATCGCCGTGCTGTCTGCGGAGCTCCGCGAGAGTCTCAACGGCCTCGACGGGGTTGTCGTTCGCGACACCGGTCGGCACCAAAGCGGCATCGTGACCTTCTCGGTCGATGGCGCCGACCACCTGGCTCTTCAACAGGCGCTCCGGAAACGAACGATCAACACGTCGGTGCTCTCGGCCGGGTTGAGCCACCTCGATCTGGCTCCTCGGGGGATCGATGCGGTGCTCCGGGCAGGCGTCCATTACTTCAACACCTCAGAAGAGATTGGCTCGCTCATTCGTGCGATCGACGAATGTCGGTAACACTGTGGGACATGGCACGTGCCGAGTCCGACGATCTTCCCATAGCGGGTGAACCAGACACTGAGTCTGGAACATCGCCGTCTGGAACACCGCCGTCTGAAACAATGCCGTCTGGAACAACGCCGTCAGGATGGATCGTGTCGGTGAAAGGCGTGCTGGTCGTCCGCAATCATGTGGCCCTCGCCAAAAACGATCGGGCCGAGTGGGAACTTCCTGGCGGACGGCTCGACCCAACCGACGCTGGTCCCAAAGAGGCACTGATCCGCGAATTCGACGAAGAGCTCGGCATCGAGATAACTGTCACGGACCTCATCGACTCCTACGTCTATGAGCCGCTTCCCGATACCAAGCGGCTCATCATCACCTACCGGTGCGAAACCAAGGGCCTTCCAGAGCTCCACCGAAGTGCCGAACACTCCGACGTTGCATGGATTGGCCTCGACTGCCTGCACGAACTCAAGCTTCCCGGCGGATACTGGCGCTCGATTAACGGGCTCTGATGCCGCGACAAAAGGTCTAGCTTCGCTAGGTTTGCCATCTTGGCTGCATCACCGAGTTCAGCGTCTGGCGACCAGACGATGCTGGCGACCCTTCGTGAACGCAATCCGCTACCCACCGGAAGCTTCGCGATTGGTGGAGGGCTGCTCGTTAACGGCATCGCGACGTTCGGGTTTCTTACCGTCGCCAAGCGAGCGATGGGCGACGAGTCCTATTCGGCGCTTGCCGTGCTGTGGGCACTCGTGTTCATTCTCGGCCCAGGGTTCTTCCAACCGCTCGAGCAGGAACTATCGCGGGCCACTGCCGAACGGGCCAGCAGGGGAGAAGGGAGCGCCCCGGTTCTTCGCAAGACCGCCCAGATAGGCGCTGGGCTCCTCGTGTTGGTCACCGTCGGGCTGCTTGTTGCCTGGCCGCTGGGCCTCGACGAGCGACTCGACAACGCAAAGCTGTTGCTGCTCAGCTTGATCTTGGCGATGGGCGCGTTTACCGTCAGCCAACTCCTCCGAGGGCTTCTGGCAGGCCAACACAACTACAAGTTCTACGGCGTGTTCTTTGGTGTCGATGGCATGATGCGGTTTGGCGCCGCAATCGTGCTTGCGATCATCGGCGTGACTGCCGCTGGGGTCTTCGGTCTCACCGTTGGCGTCGCCTTACTGGTCGCTACGTTCTTCGCGACCAAGGGCGACGAACCGTTATCCAAACCGGGCCCGGAGGCGTCATGGAACGAGATTTCCCCATCTTTGGTGTTTCTCCTCGGAGCGGCGCTTTTCGAGGCCTTTCTCCTCAACATTGGTCCGGTAGCGGTCGACACGCTGGCCGGACCAGGCGAAGAGATCGAAGCCGGCCGGTTCCTCAACGGTCTACTCACGGCTCGAGTGCCGCTGTTCTTCTTCCAGGCGGTCAAAGCGGCGCTCCTGCCGAACCTCGCCGACGCAATCGGTCATGGCGACTTTGGTCGGTTCCGCGATGTGCTGGTTCGCCTCCTCGTCGCGGTAAGTGGTCTCGCGGTGTTTGGCGTTGTTTTTGCTTGGGTCGCCGGCCCTTTTGTCGTCGATCTGCTGTTCGCCGATCAGATGAGCCGAACCGACATGGCGTTGCTCGCTCTTTCGAGCGGTTTGTTCATGGCCGCGCTGTCGTTAGCCGTCGCACTCATCGCACTAGGACATCAGCGCTATGCCGTGCTTGGCTGGCTCGTCGGCGTGGTCATGTTCTTCCCCGGCATCATGCTTTCGGACGATCTGTTCCTACGGGTCGAACTCGGGCTCATCGTCGCGGTGACCACAACGACCTTGTGTATGGCCGGTCTTTGCCGATATGGATTACGTACGGCTCGAACTCCGAGCTGACTACTCTTTCCTTAACGTCCTTCTCTAGCTCGCTTCTCTAGCTCGCTTCTCTAGCTTGCACAGCCCTATCACGAACGGTGGTTCCCCATGAAGGGTCTCATTCTCTCCGGTGGCACAGGTTCACGCCTTCGCCCTATCACTCACACGAGCGCCAAGCAGCTGGTGCCCATTGCCAACAAGCCGATTCTGTTTTACGGGATCGAAGACATGGCTGAGGCCGGCATCGTAGAGATCGGCATCATCATTGGTGAGACCGGCGACGATATCCGGGCCGCTGTGGGCGACGGATCAGACTTCGGCGTTGCGGTCACCTACATCCCGCAGGATGCTCCGTTGGGCCTCGCCCATTGCGTCAAGATCGCCGAAGACTTTCTCGGCGGCGACGACTTCGTCATGTACCTGGGCGACAACATGCTCGAACAAGGCCTTGTGGAGTTTGTTGAAGGATTCGAAGCGAGCCGACAAGCATCCAATGCCCCAGAGCTGGGCGAGGAACACCAAGCGTCAGCAGTCGCCCAGATTCTTCTGGCCGAGGTCGACGACCCCCGCTCGTTCGGTGTCGCTGACATCGACGAGAACGGTGCGGTACGACAGCTCGTCGAGAAGCCCGAGAACCCACCATCAAACCTGGCACTTGTTGGCGTGTACCTCTTCGATCGCACGATCATCGACGCCGTTAATGCCATCGAACCCTCAGAGCGAGGCGAGCTCGAAATCACCGACGCCATTCAATGGCTCGTTGACCAAGGCCACCATGTGCGTCACGAAGTCCTTCAGGGCTGGTGGATCGATACTGGCAAGAAGGACCCTCTCCTCGAATGCAACCGGCTCGTTCTCGATTCGGTCGAACCGTCCAACCTCGGGTCGGTCGACGAGAAGTCCAACGTCGAAGGCCGGGTCATCATCGAAGCAGGCGCCGAGATCAAGAACTCCACGGTTCGCGGTCCGGCTGTTATCGGTGCCGGAACCCGAATCATCGACAGCTATGTCGGTCCGTATAGTTCGATCTCCGATAACTGCGAAATTATCTCTTCGGAGCTCGACCACTCGGTCATCTTGTCCAACAGTCGCCTGGCAAACATCGAACGTCTTACCGACAGTTTGATCGGCCGGCACGTCGACGTGAGCCACAACGATGCGCTGCCTCGGGCAACGCGACTGATGCTGGGCGATCACTCGCGCGTCGAGATCCCGTAACCTACGTTTCCCAAATACTCTCTCTCTCCAAAACGAACACCCCCCAAACCGAAGACCTACACCGGAAGTACTTCTCTCATGGCCGAAATTACCGCAGTACCCGAAATCGCTGGGGCGTTCTTTGTCGACCCCGATGTTCACAGCGATGAACGTGGGATGTTCGTTGAGACCTACCGTCGCCAATGGTTCCCTGCAGGTCGCGAGATGATCCAGGCCAACCGCGGCGATCGGAAAGAAGGCTGCATCGTCGGTCTTCACTACCACCTTCATCAGAGCGACTACTGGTATGTGCCCTTCGGTACCGCCCGAGTCGTTCTGCACGATCTTCGACAGGGTTCAGAAACCGACGGAAAGACCCTCTGTTTCGACTTGGGTGTGCAACCCGACGGCGAAATGAACCACCGCGGCGTCTATATCCCGCCTGGCGTGGCCCACGGTTTCGCATCGCTCACCGACATGACCATTACCTACCTGGTAGACGGTTATTACAACCCGGCTGATGAGCTTGGCGTGCATTGGAACGACCCCGAGATTGGTGCCGATTGGGGCCTCGAAGCCCCTGTGCTGTCGGGTCGCGATCAAGAAAACCCGAATCGTGCCGATATCGAGCCCATGTGGCAACCACATGTGAGCCTTCGAACCGGCTAACGCAGAACCCGCTCCCCACATTCTCCTACTTCCCCACAGGAACCCCACACCATGAGTAAGAAGATCTTTGTAACCGGCGGAGCCGGATTTATCGGCTCGAATTTTGTTCGGTACATCTTCGGCAATACCGATGACTCCGTCACCGTGTTCGACGCCCTGACCTACGCCGGAAACCCAGCCAACTTGGCCGAGTTCGATGGCGACAGCCGCTACAGCTTCGTCCAAGGCGACATCACCGATCGTGAAGCGGTGCGTTCGGCAATGGCCGGACACGACCTTGTGGTGCATTTCGCTGCCGAGAGTCATGTCGACCGGTCGATCACCGGTCCCGACGTCTTCGCCAACACCAACTGCCTGGGCACCAACGTCGTTTGTGACGTCGCCCGTGAGCACGAAGTCGAACGTCTCCTGCATATCGGCACCGACGAGGTGTACGGATCGGTCGAAGAGGGATCATCACTCGAAGGCGACCCGCTCGAGCCTCGCTCGCCGTACTCTGCCTCGAAAGCCGGTTCCGACCTTATTGCCCTGTCGTACTTCACGACCTACGGCATGCCCGTAGTGGTCACCCGGTCATCGAACCAGTTCGGTCCCTACCAGTTCCCCGAAAAAGTCATCCCGCTGTTCACCACCAACCTGCTCGATGGTCTCAAAGTGCCGCTGTACGGCGATGGTATGAACATTCGTGACTGGTTGTTCGTCGAGGACAATTGTGCGGGCGTCGATTTGGTTCTGCGCCAGGGTGTTGCCGGTGAGATGTACAACATCGGTGGCGGAAACGAAATCCCGAACCGCGAACTCACCGACCGAATCATTGCACTCTGCGGCAAAGACGAGTCCTCCATCGAATACGTCGAGGACCGTCTTGGTCACGACCGGCGCTACTCGATTGACTGCTCGAAGCTTGGAGCGTTGGGTTGGAGCCCGAAACACGATTTCGGCGAAGCGCTCGAACTCACCGTCGATTGGTACAAGAACAACCGGTCATGGTGGGAACCACTAAAAAGGCAGAGCGGGAACCACTAAAGAACGGTTGATCGCTATGCCTAGCGTTCTTATTACCGGTGCGGGCGGCCAGCTCGGCGCTGATTGTGCGTTGCTCTATAACGCCGCCGGCTACGACGTAACCGCGGCGACGCGTGCCGACCTCGATGTTGGCGATCGGGATGCCGTTTTGGCGTTGGTCGAAGCAAAGAAACCCGACGTCGTCGTGAACGCTGGAGCATGGACAGCAGTCGATGATTGCGAATCCGACCCGGACAAGGCCTTTCGTGTGAACGGTCTAGCTGTTCGCCACCTCAACGAAGCGTGTATCAAGAACGACGCTCACCTGGTGCAGATCTCCACCGACTACGTGTTCGACGGCACCAAAGCCGAGCCCTACGTGGAATGGGACGACACCCATCCGCAGTCGATCTACGGGCATTCGAAACTCGCGGGCGAATGCGAGATGACCCCTGGTTTCACCGTTGTTCGGACTTCCTGGGTTTGCGGCGAGTTCGGCCACAACATGGTCAAGACCATCCTCGGAGCCATCGACAAATACCCCACGCTGAGCTTCGTCGATGATCAGATTGGCCATCCGACCTTCACCGCTGACCTTGCCAGCATGGTTTTCCGACTGGCCGACGAACGTCGCCCCGGAATCTTCCATGTCACCAATGGGGGAGCGGTGTCCTGGTACGAGTTCACCCAAGCGGTTCTCGAGGCTGCCGGCGAAGATCCTTCCCGCGTTGAGCCGATTTCCAGCGATCAGCTCGATCCTCCCCGCCCTGCGCCCAGGCCAGCCAACTCGGTGCTCGACAATGCGGCACTTCGGCTTTCGGGTATTCAACCGCTTCGCGACTTCCGCGAGCCGTTGACCGAACTCGTAGCGAAGCTCCGAGCGTAAGCCGCCCAAAAGCGCAGAAACGGACTCCCCCCCAGGAGCCCGTTTCAAACCTGTAGGTTACGGTGGCGATCCGCCAACCGCTACGTAACCAAGTGGTTCCCCGCCTGTGGCTGTATTGCTACCGCCACCTGCTAGTGAAATTATTTCATTCAAAGGCGCCGAATGCAAGGCGGTCGGCTGGAAAAGCTTTGCTTCCGCTACGAAACCGTGACGTCCTTGCAGCCAAGGACGACGGCAATTTTGCCGTCTGCGGAGATGGCACGAACACAAACCTGATGACTGCCATTTGACGCAGGGATTGTTACATCGAAACCGTGATCGGTGCCGCGGCCATGCTGGTCAAGGTCATCGCGGGAGAATGACGCTGTTGCCTGGGCAACTTCGGTGCGATCGAGGTCGATCGCGATTTTGATCGAGCTGTTCGTGGTTGGGTCGAGCGCCCAACCGGCTACCCGGATCGCTGACCCCGTTGATCGAACGATTTCGAGTTCACCGATGGGAATATCGTTCGCAGGCGCTTCGGCCTCGGCGACCTTGACGGTCCGACAACCGAGGTCGGTTGTTTGGCCACCCTTTGTCGCGTTGATCGCTACGGCGCAAACCTGGTGGCTGCCCGGCGAAACTCCGATGTCGATACGGAACCCGTGGCGGGTGCCTAACCCGTATTGGTCGAGGCCCTTGCGGTTTCGCTTCGCGACACGGGCTTTGGTTTTGCCGCCGACCGTAACTTTGACCTTGATGCTGTCGCTCGTGTCTGGGTCAATAGCCCAACCTGCGAGCCGCACCTTCTGTCCGACGGCCTTTGCCTTCGTAATCTTGCCAAACGGCTCACTGTCGGTTGGGCCCGAGTAGGAGAAGTTGGTCGAAAGCAGCTGATCGTCTCGGCTCCAGCGGCCATCGTTGCCGAGGCCTCGATTCACGATGATCCGAAATGTGCTGCCTTGAATCTGCCTGGTTCCCTCGGTGCCGTTGACGGTGACCGTGGCTTTGTTGACCCGCCCCGATACTCCAAGGTTTCCGCCGATCGAAAGGCTCTGGACGGTCCCGACATGGGTGGATGAGTCGGCGCTCAGCCAGCGACTGAGTTCCTCGGCGCTGTAGGTGCGAGTCCACGAACCGAGCGGGTTTTCGTGCCCGTCGAACGGATCCGGGGCACCCCGTAGATAGGGGACAAAATTCGAGAAGGCGTATTCGCTGTTTTCTGAGTGCCCGCCAGACGAGGAGCTATAGAGCGCATCGATGACCCGGCCCTCGTGAACTGCAACGGTTTGGCTGGTTGCATTGACCGCTCCGACCCAGTTCTCACTGAGTGCGCCGGTTTCTTTCGAATTCCCAGCGAATGCCTGGTCGACGGTGGAGGAGTACAGATCGAAGGGGTTGGTCCACGACGAAAGCGAGCGTCGAGCAAGGATCCGACCTTCAGCGTACGAGCGGCCCGCAATCGCCTGAGCCTTCAGGGCCTCGGCCGGCCAGGACGACGGCATCTCGGCCAACCCGTAGAGGTATTCGTCCATCTGTAGTTGACCGAGAACAATGTGGAAGGTGGTTCCGTTTGATCCGGTCGGGGTGAACTCGAGTCGGCCATGGCGGTACGAATGCTCGCTCGTGGAAAGGTGCTGTTCGGCGAGATCCTTTACGACCAACCGAAGCTGACGGCCGATGCAAGGACTCGGCACCGGATCGGCACCCTCAGGAACAGGCTGCGGGGCGCAGATATCGACGCCGCCGGCCGTAATCGCCCAACGGTCGGCAAGACGACTGACGGTTATGTCATTCCAAGCTGGGACCCCGGCCACGTTCTGGCCATCGACCTTTACGGTGGCTCGGGCACCGAAGCTTGCCGTGGTGCTCGATGCTGTACCGAGCTGCACGCGCACGTTATTGGTGACTTGGCGCTGTTCGAGCGAGATACCTGCGTAGTACGCCTTGAGAATCTGGTCGACACTTTGCCCGGCGGCTGCTCGGCCGAATGCGCCGTATTGGCTCATGCCGACGCCGTGACCCCAGCCGCCGCCATCAAACGTGAAGCTTGATTGGGTGTTGGTCTGATTGGTTGGCTGATCGGCCTGCGCCTCAGCAGCCCCTGGCGAGAGAGCCAAGAGCGACAACACCACAGAGATGGCAAGAGCCAGAGCGAGCGCAGGGAATGCCGCGACCCGACCTGCGTAAGTTAAAGACCTCATGAACGACCTAATGTTCCTTTCCCGCCCGGGCTGCCCAAGTTTAGGAGCCGCCGCGGGTTATCACACAGCGAGCCTGCAACGAGTCATGTGAATGGCGACAGCTGGGAAGCTGGGGCCGGTAGCATCTGAGGATGGGTTTGTACGTCGTAGGTATGCATCGGAGCGGAACCTCGGCCATCACCGAGGCGCTCGCCGCGCTGCCCTTTGATCTTCCTGAACCACACGCAATGGTTGGGGGCAACGAATCGAACCCTCGCGGGCACTGGGAAGTGTCGGCCCTCACCGATTTCAACCAGGACTTACTCGAACGGGCAGGAGCAGGATGGCTTGCCCCCTCAACCGGGGCAATCGCCGAAATGGCCCGGCTTAGCCAGCCCGAAATGGGTCTCGATGCCCAAGCCCAACGGGTGTTTGATGACGCGTTTCCAGGGCCTGGCTGGCTCTTTAAGGATCCTCGGCTTTCCATCACCCTGCCTTTTTGGCGCCGTGTCCTTGGTCCGAACCCGGCAGTCCTCGTGCTCCGCGACCCGATGGCAATCGCCCGGTCGCTGCGTACCCGTAACCGGTTGGCGATTCCGTTTGGGCTCGCACTGTGGGAGCGTTACCTGCGCTCGTCGGTCGTAGCGATGGAGGGAATGGCAGTACATGTCACGACCTTCTCGGGCATTGCCGCAGGCGGTCAACCGGTTGTGGATTTGGTCGAGTTCGCCGCAAAGAGTCTGAATGTGGCGATTCCGTCCGACATCGAGGAGCGGATCCATCAGGTCATCGACCCAGAGCTTCGTCATCACGACGGCGGCCCGGACACCGATCATGACTTGCTGAGCCCCGAACAAGCACAGCTTCTCGAACTGCTCTACGACGCCGAGGGCAACCACGCCGAGTTCAAGCTGGGCATCGAGAGTATTCCCGAGACGCCCGGCCTCGATCTCACGTTCGAGTCAGCCGCCGCCTTTGAGATGGCTATGCAGCTGGAGGCCGCTGAACTCTCTGACTCGCTCACGACATCATTTGACCGGCGCGAGGCTGAATGGTCGGATCGGTTCGCCGACATCGAAGAGTATGAGCAGAAGCGGCAACAGTTGCTTCTTGCCGAGATCGATCGGCTCCGTGACCTTCTCGCCAGCGCCGAGCATGTTCATCACGCGCTGTCGGCAGAGGGCGTTCAGAAAGATCTCGACGCCGCACAGCTGAAGATCGAGCTTGACACCGCAGCGCACCACCGCAATCTCAATGCCATCGAACTCGATCGCCTCAAGTCACGACGGGCTGTCCGGTATGCGATGCGGTTTGCCGACGGCATGCGGAAAGCGGGGATTCTCGACAAAGAAGACACCGACGGCAACACGAAGGACAGCACGAAGGACAACAGGGAGGACACGGCACTCGCTGCGGCTGCTCCTAGCGATGGAGCACGCCCGCTTCCGGTTCCCGGTCGTCGATCGGGCTCGGAATTCGCTGCCGTCGCTGACGCCATCGAATCAGGCTATTTCGATCGGCCACTCACGGTCATTATCCCGATCTACAACGCCTTCGAAGCGTTGCAACGATGCCTCGAGGCCTTCCGTCGGTTCACACCTGACGAGGTGCATCTCGTGCTAATCGACGATGCATCGCCCGATGAGCGAATCACGCAGGTCATCGCCCAAATCGCCGACCGGCCCAACACAACACTGCTCGCAAATGATCGCAACCTGGGGTTTACAAACACGGTCAACCGCGGACTCGCCGAACATTTCGACGCAGCCGAAGCCGCTGGAGCTGCGCCCGGCGATGTCGTCATCCTCAATAGCGACACCCTCGTCACACCACGCTGGACGCAACGCCTTCGCGCAGTGGCTCACGAGGACCCGACGTACGCAACCGTCACGCCGCTCTCGAATGCCGCTGGTGTCTTCTCGTTTACCTCTCCGCTTCCCGGTGGCCCCGATGCCGCGGCCCGTTTGTCGACGGTCATGGCGCGAGGTTCCAACTTTCTGCGCCCGACCGGCCCAACCGGCAACGGCTTCTGTTTGTTCGTTAAAGCCGAAGCCTTGGCGGTCGTATCCGAACTCGATGGCGAGGCCTTCCCGCGGGGCTACGGCGAAGAGAACGATTTCTGCATGAAACTGGTGGCCGAGGGGTTCACCCATGTGATCGCCGACGACGTGGCCATCTTCCATGAAGAATCGGCAAGTTTCGGCAACACCGCTCGCGACGAGCTCATCGAAGCCGGTATGGCCGTGCTCGACGAGCGCTACCCCGAGTACCGGAGCAAAGCCCAAGCATTCGTCGAGTCGTCGGACTTCGTCGCGGCTCGAGCAAACGCCTCCGCAGCAATCGAATCCAACGACGGGACGATGCGTCGCCGTGCGCTCACCGTCATTCATGACGGTGGCGGCGGAACCGAATACCACGTCAATGATCTCACGGCGGCAATGCGAGACCAGTACGAACCGTTACTGCTGGTTCCGCACGGAAATGACCTGGTGTTGTGGTCGGCCGACAACCCCGAAGAACGAATCGAGGTTACCCGCTGGACCCTTTCGAAGCCTTGGGACGTGCGGCGGGTCGATGACCCCGAAGTGGCACGAGTCGCCGTCGAGTTGCTCACCCGATTCAACATTGAGTTCGTGCACGTTCACCATCTCATCGGGCATAGCTTCGATCTCCCTCGAGTAGCGAAGGCTCTCGGGATTCCCGTGGCGCTTACGCTGCACGACTTCTATATGGCGTGTCCGTCGGTCAATCTGCTCGATAACAACAACACATTCTGTGGCGGGACCTGCACGGCGGGCGACGGCCGCTGTAACACGCCGATCTGGCTCGAGAACGACATCGATCTCAAACATCGCTTCGTACACCTCTGGCGCGATGAGTCACGCGAACTCATCGAATCGGTCGATGCTCTCATCACTCCGTCACACGACACCCGTGAGCACTTCAGTCGCATCTTCGGCACCGAAATAGGCCGGAAGATTTCGGTCATCGAACACGGTCGTGACTTCGATCGGCCTCGGGTGTTTAGCCGAAGCCCGTCCGAAGATGAGCCGATCCTCATCTTGCTTGTCGGTGCCATCAACGCGTCGAAGGGCGCAGCGTTGGCCGAAGAACTTGCGCGGGTGGGTAAGTCGCGAAACGTCCTGGTTGAATTGCTCGGCGATGTCGAGCCCGACTACCAGGGCGCCATTCGGGCTCACGGTAAGTACCACCGAGATGACCTCCCGGCCCTTCTCGCCGGGCTGCGCCCAACCTTTATTGGCGTGTTCTCGATCTGGGCCGAAACCCATTGCTACGTCGTTTCAGAGGCATGGGCGAATGGGGTGCCGGTCTTGGTCGGGCCACTCGGCGCACCATCAGAACGGGTACGTGCCCACGGTGGCGGTGTCATCGCGGCATCGCTCGACCCAACGCAGATCGTTGAGTTGGCGGTGGAGACAGCCCGCGACCGGACTGGCTATACCGAACTCGCCGCCCAAGCCACGGTGGCCAACGTCCGGTCCACCGCCGAGATGGCCGACGACTACCGCGTGCTCTATGCCGATCTTCTCCGCACGAAAGGCGCCTAACCGGTTTGGCCAGCGACCCGTTCTTTATCCTCGGTAGTCCCCGCAGCGGGACGACCATGCTGCGCGACCTCCTGCGCTCTGTGCCGGGTCTCTTTTGCCCAGAGGAGACCCACTTCTATCGCTGGGGCCAGCCATACCGGACCCCCCAGTACCGGCGGCAGTACCTCAAGAATAAGACCCTCGAACATCACCGCGAGCTCGACGGCATTGCCGAAGAAGAGGTCATCGAATTGTTCGAGCGGGCGCGGTCGCGGCGGGAATTCACCGATGGCTACCTTGCGCTCTACCTTGAAAAACAGGGCGCCCCGGCCGATGCCCGCTGGTTCGACAAAACACCGCAGAACGTGTTTGGTCTTTCCCTGATGGCGCACGACTATCCGGTGAGCCGTTTCGTACATATCTTCCGCAACCCCCTCAACGTGGTTGCGAGTCTCAAGGTTGGCAAGGTGATGTCGCTGCCCGATCCAGTCGCGGCGGCCAACTACTGGCGCGAATCGGTGGTTATCGCCGAGAGCTACCGCGCCTCTCATCCCGACCGGATGTTGTCGGTCTCCTACGAGGACCTCACACATCGCCCGGTCACCGAGGTCGACAACATCTGCGCGTTCGTTGACGTTGCGACCCCAGCCAGCGATGAGCTCTCCGGAGTGAAACCCGAAGCCAACCAGTTCGAGAACGTGCTCGATGCCGACGAGATTCGTCTCGTTCGCACGATTACCGAATCGGTCGTGGCCGAGTACGGCTACAACTTCGAAAAGTTCTAGGAGATGACCAGCGACCCGACGCCGCCTCTCCCATCGTTTGTTTGTGTTGGTGTCGAGAAGTGCGGCACGACGTCGCTTCACCGGATGCTCGACCAGCATCCCGACGTGTACCTCGGACGCTTTAAAGAGCACTTCTTCTTCAACCGCGAGTTCGAGAGGGGCGTCGACTGGTACCACGACCGGTACAGCACCTACGACGGCCAAGAGCTGGTAGGCGACATCACCCCCAGCTACTTCCGTAACCCAAAGTCTTACGACCGCATCAGCGAACTGTGTGGTGCGGACACCAAAGGCATCTTGGTGCTGCGCCAGCCTTTCATTCGGGCGTGGTCGCACTACAACCACCAGTTACTACGAGCGAAGTTCGATGTGGGATTCCACAAGACCTTCGACCACCCACTTATCGACGTCGATTACACCAAAGTCGTCCGACGGTTTCAGAACCACTTCGGCGATCGCGGCCTCGTGCTCATCTATGAAGATGATCTCGTGGCCGACCCGCTGGTCGCTGCAGGAGCAGTGGGGGAGCACCTTGGCATCGCCATCGAAGGTGTTGAATCGCGCTGGTCCAACCGGGGAATGGCGTCGCACTATGTGGTTATCGAGCCGGACCAACCACTGGAAACCGACGAAGGGCCGATGGCGGCAACCGCACATGCCCTGGTCTTTGTTTCTCGGCCCGAGCTCTCGTCGGTGACACCCGATCCATCGCCGGAACTCATCGCCGAAGCATTCGACCGCCAGGAGCAGTGGACCAGATCCCTCGATGCTGCTTCAGTTCAGCCGATGACCGGTACCGTATTTGGCACGGTTGTTGATGACCTCGAAACGTTGCTGGAACGCTCGCTGGAAAGCTGGCGAACCATTGGCGAACCGCCAACCTACGACCTTGCCCCAATCCCCGGCGCTGTGCTCGAACGAGCAGGCGTTGCCCGTCCACAAGCTGATTCCTGAGGCTGACTCAAAGACTATGCAGACCGAAGACATCAAGTACCACAGCCGTTTCGGCGGCAATTGGATCGACACCGACCGCTTCGCCGAAGAACTCGCCGCCCGCGTGAGCGACGGTCGAATCTCCGACGAACTCGCCGAGCAGATCGCCATCTTCGAACGTGACGGCTACGTCATCATGCGAGGCATTGTGCCCGAGGAGCTTCTCACCGCCATCGACGATGAGGTCGAGTCGGCTTGGGAACCCGGGAGCGGCTTTCTTGGTCGGAACCCGAAGCTCGGTCTGAAGTGGGCGCACCAATTTCCCGCCGACGGTCGCCGTCGAATCGTCGACCCCATCGTCAACGCTCCAAGCGCGCAACTGGCCGCATTCGTGCCCGAGATTCGAGACTTCCTCGAAGCGATCTTTGACGAAACACCAATGGCGTTCCAATCTCTGTTCTTCGAACGTGGCTCTCAGCAGCGAATCCATCAGGACACCGCCTACGTCGTCACCAACGCTCCGGTCCGCCTTGCTGCGGCCTGGATTGCGCTCGAGGACGTCGAAGAAGGTAACGGTGAGCTGGTGTATTACCCCGGTAGTCACCGGTTTGATGAGTTCTTGTTTGGGAACGAGGACGACGTCTCGAAGTCGTGGAACATCGGACGCGATGGTCAACCAATGCACCAGGAGTTTCTGGCCGGCCTCGATAATCAGGCGGCCGAACGAGGCATCGAGAAAGCTCGTTTCCTTCCAAAGCGGGGCGATGTCCTTCTGTGGCATGCCGACCTTGCCCACGGTGGTTCAAAGCAGACCAACGAAGAGGCCACGCGACGCAGCATCGTGGTGCACTACACGCCGCTGTCGACCGAACCGAACTACGTGAACTTCACCAGCCACTTCAAACCCTATGAGGTCGCTCCCGGGGCCTATATGAGTTCGCGCCACTACGACCCCTATCTCCTCGACTCGGAAGAACGTCCGGTTATTCCCATCGATGGACTGGGTCTCGACCCGTTCGAAGGTTAGGCGTTTCTCGATGCGGGTTTTGGTGTTTGGACAGGCGAAGTCAGGGACGACCGCGCTGATGCGGTCGCTCAGCGACGCAATGAATCGACAGTCCGCCACACCGGTGACCGAGGTGCTCGAGCCCGACAATCTCAACGACGTCGATCGCAGTCCCGACCCCCTGGTCGTGAAGAAGCTCTTTGGGCCACACGATCGCGAAGAGAGCGTCTCGTACCGGGATTTCGACCACCGACTGTTTATCGTGCGAGACCCTCGCGATCGCATCATCAGTTCTCTTCTGTACGACGTGTATGGCCGCACCGGAGTGGACCTCGCGGCGATGCAGCCGTTCCTTGATCTTCTTGAAGCCAAAGAGAAGGATCCCCGATCGGTGTCGCTTCTTGTGCTCCACCACGTGTATTGGAAGCTCACCGGTATCGATCTACTCAGCAATGCGGTGCGATCTACCCAGCGCGCTCGCAGCTTCTGGAGGAACCAAGGCAGCGATTGGACCTTGGTGCAGTACGAAGACTTCGTGGCCGGGGACACGTCGGAGCTCGCCCAACAACTGGGGGTCGAGACATTGGCCCAGCCAGAGATCACTGGCGACCTTGCCCGGGTGTCAAGAACGAGAGCGTCGGGTTCATGGCGCCATTGGTTGACCCCAGCGGACCAATTGGTCTTGGAACCAGCGACCCATAACTTCTTGACCGAGTTCGGCTACGACATCGACTGGAAGCTCCACCCGGAGCCAGTGGTCGAGCGCTCAGAGACCAGCGACTACGTCCGCAGCCTCCTCCAAGACCGCTAGGTCGGCGCAGCGAAGCCGGCAGCGCTAAGTCGGCAGCGCTA
>CALGZB010000078.1 GCA_937934655.1 uncultured Acidimicrobiales bacterium
GTGTCTGCGGAGTACAGCGTGGTGACAGCTTCTTCGACCGCGTTAAAAATGACGCCTTTCATGCGTGCTCTTTTCTGTGTGTTGGGGAGTGTTGGGGAGTGTTGGGGAGTGTTCGGGAGAGGGGAGATGGGCAGAGAGGGGGCAGAGCTAGGGCGGGTTAGGCCGCTTGCTGAAGTTGCTCGTGGATGGTTGAGAGCTCGGTCGCTGTTTCGTCGGCTTCCTGGACAAACCGGTCGACCATCGATGCGGCCGCAGACGGGTCGTCCTCGGCTGCTTGTTCGAAGCTTGCGCAGGTTGCGGCAAGTCCTTGAGCGCCGAGCAGGGCGGCTGTGGACTTGAGCGTGTGCGCTGACCGTTTTGCGGCATCGAAGTCGTTGGCAGCTACGCCGTCAACAAGAGTCGTCTTCCACTTGGGCAGCTCGGTGAGGAAGGTTGCGACGACACTGGCAACAACGGCTCGATCGCCGAGTTCTTCGACCAGTTCTTCGATGCGGGACTTATCGACGCCTTGGCTCGGCGTCGCAGCATCGGTGCCATCGACCTCAGCCGTCGGCGTCCCGAGCCAACGTTCGACCATGGTGGCTAGGTCGCCGATGGAGACAGGTTTCGAAAGGTAGTCGTCCATACCGGCAGCAAGGCATCGTTCTCGGTCGCCCGACACGGCGCTGGCAGTCACCGCGATCACTGGGATCCGGACGAGTCCTGTTTCTTGTTCGGCAGCGCGAATTCGGCGGGTTGCTTCAAGGCCGTCAATGTCGGGCATATGCCAATCCATCAAAACGAGGTCGATGTCGTTGGCGGCGAGGGTAGTGATCGCTTCGAGCCCTCCGCTCGCGGTGATTGGCGTGTACCCGAGGCGTTCGAGCTGCGATGAGCACAGCATGAGGTTGACGTCGCTGTCGTCGACGACCAAGATCACGCCGGATCCGCGCACCGGAGCGGCCTCGGCTCGATCGGCGAGCCGGCGGGCTTTGGCGAGTGGTATGTCGCACCAGAAGTGGGTGCCGCTGGTGTCAGACTCAAGCTTGAGTGTTCCGTCCATCAGCTCGACCAGCTCTTTCGTGATGGCGAGGCCGAGTCCGGTTCCCTTCTTGCTATCGGTGCGTCGCGCTTGGGCGTACGGGTCGAAAATGGTGTCGACGGCATCGGGAGGAATACCTGGTCCGGTATCGCGAATGCTGAATCTGACCGTCCCTTCCTCGGCGAGGAGGAGGTTGAGCTCGACGGAACCTGTGGCGGTGTACTTCACGGCGTTTGAGACCAGGTTCATCACAATCTGACGAATCCGAAACGCATCGCCCAGAACCGTCAAGGGGACCGCTGGGTCGATCTTTGCGGTGAGAGCGAGCCCCTTCTTCTCCGCGGCCACTCGGAATCCTGAGATGGACTGATCGGCGACGACGGCTGGCGAGAAGGGATTGGACTCCAGTTCCATCTGGCCGGCGGCGGCTTTGGTGAAGTCGAGGAGATCATCGATCATTCGCCGAAGCGCAGCGCTTTCTCGCCCGAGCGAGTTCACATTTCGTGTTGCAACTTCGCTAAGAGAAGGGTCGCTTGCGAGGAGTTCGCTCAGACCGGAGATCGCGTGGAGCGGGTTGCGCATTTCGTGGCTGACCGATGCGAGGAGGCTCGACTGAGCATCGGCGAGGGCCATGAGCTCTTGTTCTCGGTCGGCTTGGAGTTGCCGGTTGGCCACTTCGGTTTCGATCGACCGCGACGTCAAGACGATGCCGCCGATGTCGGGGTCGTCGAGAAGGTTGACCGCTGTGAAACCGACGTTTGCATAGGTTCCATTTGGCGCTCGGAGACGAATCTCGCCGCTGATGGTTATCGATGGGTCATCGAGGAGCTGAGCGAGAGAGTCGACGACGAAACTCGAGTCGTCGGGATGGAGAAGAGCGAATAGGTCGGCGTCGGCCCAAAACTCGGGCTCGTAGCCGAGGTCGCGTCGAATGGGTGCCGTTGTCCAGAGCGGAGCGCCTACGGCATCGACAACCGTGACCGTGTCACTGATATGTTCGAGGAGTTTTTTGTACCGGCGATCGACCGCGTCGGGTTGGTTGTTCACAGGAACAGGTCGCTTCGTAGGGGACGTCGAGCCGGTTCCTATCGTCGAAAAGTCTCAAATTATAATGCTGCCCGTCATTGTGCCGATTGGAAGCGGTGTTCAAACCCGTTGCCTCGGTCAGCCTGACCGATGACGCCACACCATCGTGGCGAATCAAAGTTCCGCCGCGCCTGCGGTGGGCTCTGGTTCTGGTGTTGGTATTCCACGGCAGCCTGCTGCTCTTTGGCACATTTCGCGGCACGTACGACGCGTATGTTCACATGTTTCTCGGCGACCATTACGCCCGCGACTGGTTTAGTACCTGGGATCAGCGGTGGTACACCGGCTTCACGACGGTCTCGTATCCGCCTGGCACGCACATGGCGATGGCGGCGGTCTCAAAGCTCACCGGCAGTTTGTCGTCAGCGTTTGTCATCGTTCAGATCGCGACGCTGCTCTTCCTGACAATCGGTATTTACCGATTCAGTCGCCTCTGGGTAAACGAAGAAGCCGCGGCAAACGCATCGCTCCTTTTGGTGTGTTCGTCAGCAATTGCGGAAACCGTGCATCTCTACGGGCAGTTACCGACAACGTTTGCCTTGGCCTTTCTTCTCAATGCGCTCCCCTTTATTCGCGCCTGGGTTTTTGAAGGGCGGTTCCGCGATCTGGTCGTTGGTACGTCAGTTCTGGCTGCTTGTACCGCCGGTCACCATGTGACCACGCTGTTCGGCTCGGTGTTCTTCATGGGTCCGGTGCTGGTCGCTGGGCTCTTGTCGCAGTCGCGAATTCCCAGATCCGACGAAGGACCCGATCTGGTCATTTCGGTAAATCGAAGAACTCTTGTTCCGCTCATGGCCAAGCGGCTCCGCCGCGTCTTCCCGGCGGTTGTGCGGGGCGCCATTCTGGGTCCGTGCATCCTCGGCGCTCTCGTCGTCGTGGTGCT